>WQXE01000005.1 GCA_009784995.1 Treponema sp.
ATATTTGCTGTTCTTCTTCATAAATATCTATTTCCAAGAAATTACCTCCTGCCGATTACAACTTAAATGTGATTAACTGGAAATCATCTACACGCACAAAGTTGCCGCGATGAGCTTCAAAAGCTTCCCATACTTTATCGGATATAACAGATAACTTTTCATTGTGGTGAGCTAAAATGAGTTTCTTAAACAATTTATACCCAAAGGAACCTCTGCGTTGAGGGCTTGGCTGATCGTACAACCCGTCAGAAGCGATATAGTATTTATTATTGGGATTAGCGGGTATATGAATGGTTTTTATATCGTTTTTATTTTTTATATAACCTTCACCTATGAATATCCTTTGTCCTTTATATCGTGTAACTTCTTTACCATCACAAATAAAAATATCAGTGTTAGCGGCAGAAACAGTAATATTCCCGTTTTTCGCGATAAACATCACAGCGAGGTCACAACCGTCTTTTAAGTCTTCTTCGTTTCTTCCGGAAACATAGAAAACCTCATGAAGCCGCTTTTCCAACTCCCATACAGCATGGGCGGTATCATGGCAGTTGGATTTTCTTATTACAGCCTCGAACGCGCTGACAACCAGCATGGTCAACAATGCTCCCGGTGTTCCGTGCCCTGTACAGTCACAAACGCAAAATACCGCGCCATTATCAAAATTTTTCATCCAATATATATCGCCGCCAACACCATCGCGAGGCTTCCAGATAATTGAATAATCGGAAAATGTTTTTGCCAGTTCGCTAGCAGGAGGCAGCATATTTGTTTGAATAGTGCCTGCGTACTCGATACCCGCTCTCATAGCTTCCGCGACAGCTTCCGCGTGTCCTTTAGCAAGTTCCGCTTTGTGCGCGGCTTTCTCCATAACGGTTTTCCTGTAAAAAAAGATGACCAAAAGCAGAAGCACAATCAAAAGCAAAAAAAGCAGCGCGCCTGTTCCGTAAATCCACGGCAGCTGCGCTTCCAGAATATTCGCGCGATAATCGAATGTCCGTGATACCCATTGTTCCGAAATCATTGTTGTATTTAAAATATCCAATGATTTATTAATAATTGAATGCAGGATAGCTTCGTTTTGGTTAATACCGAATGTTGACCCGAAACTATAATCGAATATAAAGTTTAATTTATATCCCGGTCGTTCCAAATAATGCGTTAGAATTAACAAGTCATGGCTGCTTGCCATAACCATATCCAGCTCTCCGCGGTCGAGCGCGTTAAACGCCGATAAGTTACTGTCAAAATATTCGATATAGTAGTGGTTGGGAAACCACTGATTAAACAAAGTGGTTTGACTATAGTTTTCGATTAAGCCGATTCTCATATATAATATTTCATTTAATGTTATATTGCGGTGGTTTAATGTTGAAATCAGCGCGGGATAAACAGTCAAATAGGAAATGTTAGGCAAGAGAAATTGCTTTTCCCTTTCAGGCGTTCGGAACACTTCTGTTATAATTGCCGCTTCTCCGTTTTCCGTTAATCTTAATAAATCGGCAAAGGCGGCTTCTATATCGTTTGCGTTTTCAAAACGCAGCCCTGTGAATCTGCCGATTTCATTTAATATATCAATGGCGATACCCTGCCATTCGTTCTCGCGTTCATTAAAAAACGAGACAGGATAATTACTGGTTTCCATAGCGACTTTTATAACAGGGTTTTCATTTATGTACCGTTTTTCTTCTTCGGTAAGATGTGATTGTAATTTGTAATATAAATAATCATGATGACCTTTAATATATAACTCAACTAAAGATTGAACAGCGCCCGCGTGTAAGGCTTTTTGAACCACCGAAATAACCGGCTCAAGCGCGGGGTTTTGGGTTGCCAGGGACATTGGTATATAAATTAATGGATAAAAATCGTTGTTTCTAATACGCGCTGAATCCTCAAAAGAGCCTTCGGCTGTATTTTTATCAAAGAACGCGTCTATCTCGCCATTTCTTAGCATTTTATACGCGGTATCATAATCGTTGATAAAAACCGCTTCAAACGGATAGGAAATAAACGGAGACACTTCTCTATAAATGATAGTCCCTTCGAGGAAAGCGTAACGCGGAATGCGGCGGGTTAATATTTCGGCTAATGGCATTGAATCTGTTAGTGTAAAATATGATATGGTGTGCCATACAATGGCATCTGACATTATATATGTCCTGCGGCGTTCTTCTGTGGGAGATAATGTGGCGGTAAAGTCTATTGTGTGAGATTCTAAACCGGAAACAAGGTCGTTCCAGTTTAGAATACGGGGTACGAAAGTTAAACCGAACAACTCAGTCAACCAATCGCACAATAAAGCAGCATATCCTTTGAGTTCTCCGTTTGTCACGAAAATTTCAGTTGTTGGGTGCATGCCCAAAACAAAATAATCATACTCTGTCCGGAAAACTTCGATTGCTTCGATTTCTTCTTTTGTTACGCCGGGTATAACGCAATATGATGTAAATGAGTTTGATTCTTGCTGCGGAGTGAACAGTTGCCGAGAGCAAGCGGAAAAAGTGGTAACAAGGAATCCAATGATAACAAGTAACGCGATTATCTCTTTTATGTTTCTTTTTACTTTGCTGTTATTATTTCTATTTTCTTGCTTGCTGAAAATCCTGAAGTAAATCAGCACAACTTCAACTCCTTTTTGCAGATGTGTAGTTAAAATGTATACAAATGGTTTAATTAAAACAACCCACCGTTATAATCAACAAATAGAGAAATTACGCACCCGGTACTGAATTGGTACAGATCTGGTACAGATTTCAATTCTATGTGTAAAAAGCCGGATTCGAAACTTTTTTTCATTGACTTTTCATTTCTTTGGGGCTATAATAACAGAATGAACCTCAAGACAGTAATCAACACGGATAGTATTGACCTTCACCTGAAAGGTTCCACAAAGAAAGAAATCATCAACGAATTACTTGATATTCTTCATAAAAACGGAAAAATTCAGGACAGAGAAGCGGCGCTCGCGGCGGTAATGGACAGAGAAGAAAAAATGTCCACAGGCATGAAACATGGAATCGCCATACCTCACGGAAAAACCGCCACTACACAGGATTTGGTTGCCTGTATTGGAATCTCCGATAACCCGGTAGATTTTGATTCATTGGACAAACTGCCGTGCAGAATATTTATTATGACTTTATCCCCTGTAGAAAAAACAGGACCACATTTGCAGTTTTTGGCGGAAGTTAGCCTTTTATTTAAAAGTTCCGAAAAACGCGATGAAATATTAAAAGCGCAGACACCCGAAGAAGTTCTGGAAATATTGTCAGAATAGCATTTTACTCAGCGACAAGACGCGCTTCTTCTTCGCGGATTAATCTTGAATGAAAACGGCTCTCTATCTTTTGGCGGTTTTCCAGAATTCTGCTGATGTAATTTAAAGTAACATGCGGCGCTCCTGTAGACCTGACTCTGCCTGTTCCCGCGTTGTACATCGCAAGCGCGGATACTTCGGTGCCGCCGGAATTTAAACATTGCCGCAGATAACTTATCCCAAAATTGGCGTTAGCCTGAATGTTATAAAAAACAGGTATATCCAAATGAGGAAATGAATTGCTGTTTAATTGAAATAAACCGCGATCGATACTTCCGTTTACATTATTGCGGTTTATCGCGTTTGGATTAAAACGGCTTTCTTCCCAGCATAAAGCGAAAGCCAACGCGGGCGATACTTCAAAATAATCGGCATTGGAAAGAATCGCCAGCGCGATTTCATTACTTGAACAAATATCAACAAAAAAATCTATAACCCACTGCTGAAAATCAGGATCGCGGTAATATTCCAAAATTGGATCAGATACTTTTTCGGTTATCGAAAAGATAAAACCGTCGTCTTTCTGTTCTTCTTCAAATTCAATAACCGCGGCGGCGGCAGGTTCATCGCTTTCAATAAAATTAAAAAAAATAAAAATTCGCGCGCAAACAAAAAGAGAACAAAATACCCCTAAAAATAGGGGTATTATAAACTTCATCTTTAAGGTTTGAAAACTCATTTTCATAATAAATTATTATAATTTTTCAATTGAACGAACCCTTATTATTCCTTCTACTTTGCGTATCTGTTCCAGTACAGAATCCGCGATTTGCTGCTGTGTATCTACAATACTAAAACCGTAATCATCACGATGATGGTTAATCAAATCCTGAATGTTAATATTCGCGCCCGCGAGATTAGTGGTAATTTGTCCGACCATGTTGGGAATGTTTCTGTTTACAACAAGCAATCTATGCGGAAAACGCTGTTCAAGCCTGCATTTTGGGAAGTTTACGGAATTGCGAATTTCGCCGCTTTCCAGATAATCAATTAATTGCTGAACTGCCATTATAGCGCAATTGTCTTCAGCTTCTGGAGTAGAGGCTCCCAAATGGGGAATACCTATTACTTTTTTACAAGCCAAAAGCTCTGTAGACGGAAAGTCTGTAACATAAGAGCTGATTTTTCCGGATTCCAAAGCTTCGATCACATCTTTATCTATTACAAGCGCGTTACGCGAAAGATTGATAATACGCGCTCCTTTTTTAATGATCTTGAATTTATCGCTGTCCAGTATACCTTTGGTTGTTTCGCTTTGGGGAATATGCAATGTAACATAATCGGATTTAACAAGCAGGCTTTCCAGGCTGTCGGCTCTTGTAACGTCGCTTGAAAGGTGCCACGCGGCGTCTACCGAGATAAAAGGATCGTATCCGATTACCTTCATTCCGAGCGCCATAGCGTCGTTCGCGACCATTACGCCGATCGCTCCAAGACCGATAACGCCAAGTGTTTTTCCTTTTAATTCAGGTCCTGTAAATTTGGATTTTTCTTTTTCTACAAGGTCTGCTACATCCGGTTTGTCAGCGACAGTTGCTGTCCAGTTAACGCCGCCGATTATATCGCGCGAAGATAAAAGCATCGCCGCCAATGTTAGTTCTTTTACAGCGTTCGCGTTAGCGCCCGGTGTATTAAAAACCACAATACCTTTTTCGCTGCACTTCTTTACAGGAATATTATTGTATCCGGCTCCCGCTCTGGCTATCGCCAAAACAGAAGAAGGAATTTCCATATCGTTCATGTCCGCGCTGCGAACCAATATGGCGTCGGGATTTGGAATATCGCTCGCGATTTCATATTTATCCCTGCTAAAAAGATCCAACCCTATGGGAGATATTTTATTTAATGTTTGAATTCTAAACATGTTTTTTCCTTTATATTATCCTTCAAATTTTTCCATGAAACTGATAAGCGCTTTAACGCCTTCAATCGGCATCGCGTTATAAATACTCGCCCTCATGCCGCCGACAAGACGGTGCCCCGCTAGATTTATAAGACCGGCAGCCGCCGCTTCTTTAACAAACCTGGTTTCCAATTCGGTCTTTTTCGCTTCATCCTGTTCTTTAATAACAAACGGAATATTCATCAAACTACGGAACTGTTTTACAACAGGAGAGTTAAACATCTTTGACGAATCAAGATAGTTATAAAAAAGGTCAGCTTTTTCCTGATTCAGTTTGGCAATAGTATTTACACCGCCAAGGTTTTTTATCCATTCCAGTACAAGCCCTATCATATATATGCCGTAACATGGCGGGGTGTTGTACATGGAACCTTCGTTTGAATGAGTTTCATATCTAAGCATTATTGGTGTCCAGGCAGGAGCTTTTCCAATTAAATCTTCACGGATAATTACAACAGTAGTTCCCGCAGGACCCAGGTTTTTTTGCGCGCCGGCGTAAAGAACGCCAAACTTGCTGACATCAAGCGGTTCGGAAAGTATACAGCTTGATATATCGGAAATTAACGGAATTGAACCTGTGTCTGGAACATCTGTCCACCTGGTGCCGACAATCGTATTGTTTGTAGTGATGTGATAATACGCGGTGCCTGGTTCTGCCGCGGGAGCGTCAGGAATGTATGTGTAAGCTTTATCTTTTGAACTCGCGAGAACTTGAACATCAGAATATTTAGATCCTTCTTTTATGGCTTTGTCTGACCAGATGCCTGTATCGACATACGCTGTTTTTAAACCCACACCGGGTCTATCACCAGCGGCTAAATTAAGCGGGATCATGGAAAATTGAAGCGAAGCGCCTCCCTGTAAAAAAAGCACTTTATAATTCGCGGGTATACCCATTAATTCTCTTAACAGGGATTCGGTTTTTTCAAATATTGGTTTATAATCCTTTGAACGATGGCTCATTTCCATAACAGATTGACCTGTACCGTTGGCATCCAGCATTTCAGAGGCTGCTTTTTCCAGAACAGGCAATGGAAGAGCCGAAGGTCCCGGCGAAAAATTGTATACTCGCATAATAACTCCTAAATGTATGATATAAAAAATAACCCCTTTTGTCGATAGTTGGTGACTGTCAACTTAATTGCATAGTATAGAAAATTATTATAAAATATTCACATGGCGGACAGAGCTTTTACAGTTCTAGATTTAATCGATCTTGATCTCAAAGAACATAACTCCCTAAACCTGCGTTGTATTGGCGGCAGAAAGGGGCTTGGAAGACCGATTGACATTCCGGATTTGAACCGTCCCATGGGCGCCATTATGGGTTTCTTCGAAGACTTCGCGTACCAGAGAATTCAATTGTTCGGGCGCGGAGAAGCCGCTTTTTTAAAAAAGCTCGAAAATGAAGAAAATACATCAACAATAAAAGAAATGTTTAACTACCCTATGCCCTGCTGCATTTTTACCCATAACCACTGCCCTCACAAGGATTTTTTTGAAATAGCCGAAAACGCTCAATGTCCTATTTTACAAACCGATTTGGGATCGGCGGATTTTTCCGCAAGAATAATGCGAATCCTTTCCAGAATATTTTCTCCGCGTCAAATTGTTCATGGAGTTCTTGTGGAAGTTTACGGTCTTGGAATATTAATACAGGGTGATTCTGGAGTCGGAAAAAGTGAAACCGCGCTGGAATTAATAAACCGCAGTCACCGTCTTGTCGCGGACGATGTCGTAGAAATAAACTGTGTTTACGGAAATACATTAATGGGAGCCGGCGCCAATAAAATAATCGGGCATCATATGGAAATAAGGGGACCTGGAATTATCAATATAACACATCTTTTTGGAGTAAGAGCGATAAGGGATCGCAAGGAAATACAGCTTGTCGTACACCTTGAAGAATGGGATTCCAATAAAAACTACGACAGGCTCGGCGCGGAAGATCATACAACCGAAATATTGGGAGTAAATGTTCCCAAAATAACAATACCTGTAAAACCCGGGCGTAATATTCCTATTATAATTGAAGCTACCGCGATGAATGAACGTTTAAAATCGATGGGGTATCACGCCGCGAGAGAGTTTAATAAAAATATATTAAAATGGATAGAAAGCGATACGGCTCGTTCGGTTTTCTTTGGTGTTGATGACATAATATAGACAGTGTAATATAAGGAAAGAGTTATGACAGAAAAGATTGTTAAAGTTATAAACAGAGCGGGTATTCACGCGCGCCCTTCGGCGCTCCTGGTTCAGACAACAAAAAACTTCTCATCAAATATTTATCTGGAAAAAGGCGCGGACAGAATTAACGCTAAATCAATTATGGGTATTATAACCCTTGGCGCGGCTTACGGAACAGAATTAAAGATTATCGCCGAAGGAGAAGACGAAGAAAAAGCGGTAGAAATGCTTATAAAATTGTTCGAATCCAAGTTTGAGGAAGAATAACCCAATTAAATGAAAAAGATTAAACAACGCCACGAACATTCAATATTTAAAGTTAGAATTCTAATTTTAATTTATTCGCTTTTATGTATTTTAACAGTACTTTTTTCCCGAAACTTTTTTAGGGAAACTCTTGACAACGGTTCGATACCTGAACGTTTGAACTTAATCGTATTTTTTACAATTCCCGCGATGCTGATGATTGTTTTGGGGATTTCGGTCTTTCATCTTCTAGCGGATTTTATATCAAGGCGGCCCGGAAGTAAATTCAATGTAAGGCTTATAGTTTACTTTTCTGTTATCGTTTTATTTTCTTTAATGCCGATAACATTGATGACAACTACAGCGTTAAACGAAATTATCAGATTTTGGCACAACATTGACGCTCCCGCCGCAAATACAGCGGCAAACAGTTTTGTCGCGGATAATTATTCGCTTCATATGGAACGTTTTGAAAATATCATAAGACAAAATGATTTAAACAATAAAGATATAACCGCTGTTCAGGTTTTTCGCCTGACAGATGACGGAATATGGAATGAAATTTCCTTTACAGGAGATGAAATTTTCAAACTGCCTTTTCCTCCTTCGCTGGAAAATGGTTTTACATCAAGAGAAATGCCGCGTGATCAAGGAACAATCCGTTTTGTGCAGCGATTGCCGCAAAATACAATCCGTTTAATAAGTTACAACCTTGTCCCTTATTTTGACAGCGGAAGAGCCGCGTTGGAAAATCAAATTAACCGTTTAGAAACATTAAACGAACTAAGAAATAATATACAGCCGCTTTTAGTTTATTTTTACATTGTATTTTGTCTACCAACTCTTCTTATGACTGCGATAATAGCGATTTCATTTACGCGCAGGATAACCCACCCAATTGTAGAATTAACTTCCGCGATACAACGCGTCGCGGAAGGGGATTTTTCCATTCAAATACTTACACGCCGCGATGATGAACTTGGCATTTTAATCCGTTCATTTAATTCGATGGTGCAGGATTTGGAAAAATCAAGGACAGCGCTTTTAAGAAATGAAAAAATTTCGATATGGCAAAATATCGCGCAGCAGCTCGCGCACGAAATAAAAAATCCCCTTACCCCCATAAAACTTTCCGCGGAACGCGTATTGCGCAGGTGGCAAAATGATCCTGACAGCTTGGGAGAAATCCTTGAAAGTTCCATGATGGCGATTATACAGGAAACAGAAAGTCTTTCTACATTACTTAATGAATTTAGAACATTATCAAAACCGATGGAACCTGCCAATTCCTTAAGCCTGCCCGCGAATAATTTAAAAGAACCTATCGAAGAAGTTATAAACGCTTATTCCAGTTCATATCCAAAAGTAAAATTTGACATTGAACGCATTCAAGCCGACATGCTGGTAAAAATCGACAAACATCGTATATCTCAAATTTTTACAAACATTGTAATAAACGCGATAGACGCCATGAATGGCAGAGGTACAATCGAAGTACGCACCGATCTTGTTAAAAAGAGAGAAGTCAGTTATTGTAGAATAAGTATTAAAGATTCGGGAAAAGGAATAAATACCGAAGAAGGTCAATTAATTTTTACACCATATTTTACAACAAAAAAATCAGGCACAGGTTTAGGACTTCCAATTATCGAACGAATTGTAAATGAACATGGCGGCGCTATCTGGTTTGATTCCGCGGAAGGTATTGGAACAACTTTTTACATTGACCTTCCGTCAAGCAAAGAAGGAACATAATGCCAACGATTCTTATAATTGATGATGAACCCGGTATAAGATCTACTCTTTGTTCAATTTTAGAAGATGAAAAATATAAAGTTTTTACAAGCGAAGACGCTGTCGCGGGGATTGAAACATTAAAAACTGAAGTTATAGATTTAATTTTTTTAGACGTACTTTTACCAAAACTTGGCGGAATTGAAGCGCTGGAAAAAATACGCAAAGAATGGCCGATGATAGAAATTGTCATGATTTCGGGTCACGCGAATATTGATATGGCGGTACGCGCTGTAAAACTTGGCGCTTTTGATTTTTTGGAAAAACCTCTGTCGCTTGATAAAGTACTTACTGTCTGCAGAAACGCGCTTGCTTTAAGAAAGCTGCGCGTAGAAAATAAAAACTTAAAAAAAATGAGCCGCTTTACCCGCGAAGATATAATCGGAACAAGCGCTCAAATAAAAAATATCCGCGAAATTGTAAAACAATCAGCAGGTAGTGACGCGCGGATTCTTATCACGGGCGAAAACGGCTCCGGAAAAGAAGTGATAGCCAGAGCCATTCACATGTTTTCCGCGCGCGCGGATAATCCTTTTATCGAAATAAATTGCGCGGCGATACCGGAAAATTTAATAGAAAGCGAATTATTTGGGCATGAAAAAGGAGCTTTTACAGACGCGATTTCTACGCGCAAAGGGCGTTTTGAACTCGCGCACGGCGGCACTCTTTTTCTTGACGAAATCGGCGACATGAGTTTATCCGCGCAGGCAAAAGTGCTGCGGGTAATTCAGGAACAAAAAATTGAAAGGCTTGGCGGAGAAAAAACAATTGAAACCGACGTGCGGATAATAGCGGCGACAAATCAAGATTTGGAAAAAGCCTGCGAACAGGGACGTTTCAGGCAGGATTTATTTTTTAGATTAAATGTAATACCCATACACAGCCCGCCTTTGCGGGAACGCACGGAAGATATTCTCCTTCTTTTATGTCATTTTTTAAAGCTTCATGAAAAAGAAATAACACTGGAACCGCAGGCTATGGACATTCTTGTTTCACATGACTGGCCAGGAAATGTACGGGAATTAAAAAATCTCGCCGAAAGAATATCGGTTATGCATCAGGGTGATGTTATAAACGGCGCGGATTTGGAAAAATTATTAAATAAAAAAGAAAAATTACCGTTAAACAACGAACAATCTGATTTAAAGTCAAAATTGCCGGAAAATATCCTGGAGAGGAATTTTAATGAAGCAAGGGATAATTTTGAAAAACATTATTTAGAGTTCCAACTTTTTAAAAACAATGGTATAATATCCAGGACAGCGGAGGCTATTGGAATTTATCCGAGTAACCTTCACGCCAAGTTGAAAAAATACAGTATTACCGTACATAATAAAACTTAAATGTAAGGAAGAATTATGAAAGAGTTAACGAGCCGTCAAAAACAAGTGCTCAACTTTATAGCCGATTACATTAAGAAAAATTCATACCCGCCAACGATAAGGGAAATAGCCGAACATTTCGCTATTTCTGTAAAAGGAGCGCATGATCATATTACTGCCCTAAGAAAAAAAGGACATTTAAAACATACAGAAAAACGTCCTAGAACTATGGGTCTAACCCAAAAAAGGCCGGAAGACGCCGACTTAATGGAAATCCCGTTACTTGGAAGCGTTGCCGCGGGTATTCCGCTTTTATCCGAAGAAAATTTCGACGGGAATATTATGTTTCACCGTTCCATGCTGCGAAAAAATAAAAAATATTTCGCTCTTACTGTAAAAGGCGATTCCATGTCGGGTGCGGGGATTTTGGAAGGTGATACCGCGATTATAGAAAAAGTAAATACAGTCAGAAACGGCGAAATCGCAGTCGCGGTTATAGACGAAGCTGTAACGCTTAAAAAGTTTTACAGGGAAAATACGCGTATTAAATTACAGGCGGAAAACCCCGCTTACAAACCAATTTACAGCCAGGATGTTAAAGTGCTCGGAAGGTTGTTTACAATTATCCGTTCTTATTAATGTATGCCAGTATCAGCGAAAAACGTATATATTTTTCTTGGTCCCGAACTTGGCAAAAAACAGGATGTCATTGACGTTATAAAAGAAAAATTATCAAAGTCATCCGTACCTGAGGAATTCAACTATTACGCCGGTGAAACACCTGTAAGTGAAATATCAGACACCCTTTTAAATATCAGTTTATTTTCCGACTCCCGTATTGTCTATATTAAAAACGCGGAACTAATAAAGAAAAAAGACGAAATTGAACTTCTTTCTTCCTGTGTAGAAAACATGGAAGAAAAAACTGTTTTAATATTACTGTCTGATGAATTAAAAATAACCGCGGGTCTGGAGGATGCTGTATTAAAAAACAGTTCAAAAAATAATAAACAAATTTTTTATGAAATGTTTGAGAAAGAAAAACACGAATGGCTAAAACAGTTTTTCCGACGAAACGGTTTTAATATAGACAGGGACTGCGCTAACACAATTTTGGAGCTTGTGGAAAATAATACAGACGCGCTAAAACGCGAATGTTCAAAGTTAATGATATTTTTACAAAAGGACGCGAACAGAGAGATTACTTCAGAGGAGATTGAGAAGTGGCTTTCGCATAACCGCGAAGAATCGGCGTTTGTGCTTTTTTCTCGTATAGCGGTTGGTGATTTATCAAAGTCATTGGAATCAATATCGGTAATGTTAGCGGCGAAGCAAAGCGCGCAAAGCATTTTGGCAGGGCTCGCCTGGTGTTTTAGAAAATTATACGATTATTTAACTCTGCTGGAAGAAGGAAACGGAAATAACAGTTTTGAATTAAAAAAAATAGGGTTATCATCTCCAAAAGCAAAAGACGATTACGCCGCGGCCGCAAATCGATACGACTTTGAATCTGTGGAAAGCTGTCTTGCCCTTACTGCTGAGTATGATATGCTTTTGCGATCCCCTGTAGCAGTCATGGAAAACATCCTAATGGACAGATATATACTTAAAATAATTAAAAATGGCTGAGAATAATCTCTCGCAAAGGCGCCAAGACGCAAAGTTGTAGTTCGCTAACTTTTTCTAACCCTTTGCGCCCCTGCGTCTTCGCGTGATAAAATTTCAGAATATTATATTTGTACTAAGTATTCTTCAATGGCTTTGACGGTTTCGTCGAAATCACTGTGCAATAAATTTTCGGAAATAACACTTAAACATTCTTTAACAGACTGAGGCCAGTTATTTTGTTTTATTTCTGTAAGTAAGTTTTTGGCGGTTTTTTTGTTGTATTCCATACATGCCGCTTTAATTTCCAGTAACTTTTCTTTTAATACGCCAAGATCACCTTCTGTTTTAACAGATTCTTCTCTTTGGCTTTCTTTTGATTCAAACTTATGTATAACTGTATATAATAATTCCATAAACGAAGGAAGTTTCATTAAAATTAGATTTATATTTTTTTCACGCGCCGCCTGCTCGAGCTTCGCGGCTTCCGAAGAAAGATCAGTTTCATTCACATTGGCAAGAGCGCTTTTCATCGCGTGAATATTTATAATAAATATGGAAAGATCGTCAGCTCTTCGGCATTTATTTATATATATAGCTTCCAACAATGACGTTGCCTTTTTAGCGTCGCGAATAAAATATTCCGCCAATTGAGGATCAAGAGCCGGCAGAATAATCCCATTAACAAATTGATCTTTTTGTTTGATCGCGTCCTGAAGGACTTCGGGCGGCTGTATGTCGCGCACAAATTTGTTAAGAGCGATATTTAACTGGCGGACATCTATCGGTTTTGAAATAAAACCGTCGAATCCGTTTATCATGAATATTTCCGCCTGCCCCGCGAGAGCGTTTGCTGTTAAGGCGATAATCGGTTTTGTATAATCCATACCGCGAATAAGCTGTGTCGCTTCCATTCCGTCCATACCAGGCATCATGTGATCCATAAAAATTATATCGTAATTTTTTCCTTCCCTGATTTTATCTACAGCTTCATATCCGCTGGTCGCTAAATCAATTGATAAACCATAAGGCGCCATAAGACCTTTAGCGACATATAAATTTGTTTCTACATCATCTACGACTAAAACGCTTCCATATGGCATAAAATCCCGTTTTATCTGCATGGTTCTCATTTTCGTTACATTTGAAAAGTTAAGCTGCATAAGATTATCCGCGAGTTCTTTACCCAATGGATCGTAATCCATACATTTTTGCGGCAGCTTTACAACAAATTTGGAACCCATTCCCGGCGAACTTTCTATATGGATTTCGCTGTTCATAAGCTGTAATAAATTGCGCGTAATATTCATGCCAAGCCCCGTACCTACTGTTGTCCTGTTCGCTTCCATGTTAAAACGCGAATATTCACTGCCAAGTTTTTGAACCTGCTCTTCTGTCATACCCTGTCCTGTATCAATAATACTGAAAATCATCGTAACATCAGAGCTGCTTTCGTCCATTGGTTCAAGAGAGACACAAAGATTAACCATACCTTCCTGTGTATATTTAAAAGCGTTGGAAAGCAGATTATTCAAAATTTGTTTAATACGAAGTTCATCCCCATAAAGCATAACAGGAACATTTTCATCAACATCAAGCCTGAACTCAATCGGTTTACTTTCATAACGCATCATGTTAATTTGGACGGTATCGTGAATAAGGCTCGCGATATCATATTGTGAACAATTAATTTCCAGTTTACCCGCTTCAATTTTTGACAAATCAAGTATGTCGTTAATAATGCCAAGCAAAAGGTCCGCGGAATTATAAATTCTTTCAAGCGCGTCTTTTGTAACTTGTCCAAGCGTATTATCCTGAAGTTGAATTTCCGTAATGCCTAAAATCGCGTTCATCGGAGTGCGGATTTCATGGCTCATTTTCGCTAAAAACTCGCTCTTTGCCTTGCTGCTTTCCAGCGCGATTTCCGCTTTACGGCTTTCCGCCATCATCGCTTTTTGTTCTCTTAAATCCCTTATGTACTCTGTTACGGTAAACTCTCCCTTATACCTTACCCTGACACATGTAACTTCCGCGGGGATTTGTTCGCCGTCCAGTTTTTGATGCGTCCATTCAAAACGGCTGTAACCTTCATCAAACGCTTTTCCAACAAGCTGTCCGCCTTTTTCTGTAGACAAAATACCGTCGCTCTGGTATTCAGGAGAAAGTTGATTAAATTTTTCTATA
This sequence comes from Treponema sp., assembly GCA_009784995.1. Lineage (GTDB taxonomy): Bacteria > Spirochaetota > Spirochaetia > Treponematales > Breznakiellaceae > WQXQ01. Next base: position 14,564 of record WQXE01000005.1, read on the forward strand.
AATTCCTGTTTACTGGAAAGACCAAATAGATTAACCGCTTCCTGGTTACAATCAATAAGACGCATATTATTATCCCAAAAAATGGCGCATAACGGAGCGGCGTCAATCATTATCTGAGTACGTTCATCAGCTTCGCGCATTTTAGTAATTTGAATATTGCGGTTTACTGCAGTACTCATCATAAGCCCCGCGGATGTTAATATGCCAACCTCTTCGTCAAGGAAAGTTCGTTCATTGCGGCAGTCATCAATACTAAAAAAACCCCAAAAATCACCTTCTAAAAATAATGGAATAAATAATATGGATTTTATTTCGTAATATCCCAAAAAATCCTGGTCTTCTTCGGATAAATCCTTAACCGGCGCGTTTATATTCATTCCTTGCAGGAATTGCTTTTCCCATTCCATTTTCATACTGTATGGAAAATGCAAACCATGCGGGATCTGCTTGCATTCCATGCCGTATTCACTAAGCCATTCGTAGCGCAGAATAAAATGCTGTTCATCATTAATCGTTTCGTTGCGCCATATTTGAACGCGATCAACATCCAAACATTGCCCTAAAAGACCAAAACATTTAATCAATGTATTTTCAAACGAAGCGCTGGAATTATTTGTTAAAAGGATTGTAACGGCGGTATTTACCGTATCTAAAAGGCGGGTTAATCGAATATGCTTTTCTTTCTCTATATTAAGTTTTTTGGAGAAAAACATTAAAACGCATCCTTAAAATAATAATTCCTGGCGTATTTTAATATATCAATCGCCGCTGTTCCATTGTATACTGTTTATGATATATAATCTATAAATCAAAACTATTTAAGGAGAAAAGTAATGAAATTCACAAATGGCTATTGGATGATTAAGGAAGGAATTGAACCTCATTTTGCCGCGTGCGCTTATGAAGCGGAACAACAAGGGGACGATTTAGTAGTTTACGCGCCGGAAAAACATATAAATCACAGGGGAGATACATTAAACGCGCAGCTTCTTACAATCAGATATTCAAGCCCAATGCCTAATATAATAAAGGTAAGAGTTTCTCATTTTGAAGGAGCTGTTGACAATAGACCGAGGTTTGAACTGGAATCTGATCCTAAATTTAAACCAGCGGTAAAAATTACAGAAAAGGAAGCTGTTTTGGAAAGCGGTAATCTTTCTGTTACAGTTGGAATAAAACAAAACTGGAACACAGTTTTTAAAGGTAACGGCAAGGCGATAACAAAAAATCTTTTCCGTTCGACAGGATATATGATCGAAAAAGGAAAAGGTCCTTTTAAACCGCAAACTCCTTTTATAAAAGACGAGCTTTCACTTTCTGTCGGCGAACTTGTTTACGGCTTGGGCGAAAGATTCGGACCATTCATTAAAAACGGACAGAATGTTGATATCTGGAACGCCGACGGCGGCACCGCGAGCGAACAGGCGTACAAAAATGTTCCATTTTATATGACAAACAAAGGTTACGGCGTATTTATTAATGACCCTGGAAAAGTTTCGCTGGAAATCGGCAGCGAAAAAACAGCGCGCGTACAATTCTGCGTAAGCGGCGAATATTTGGAATATTTTATAATTTATGGTCCAGATCCAAAAGCGGTTTTGGAACGTTACACCGCTTTAACAGGAAGACCAGCGATGCCGCCTGAATGGAGTTTTGGCTTGTGGCTTTCAACATCATTTACAACTTCCTACGATGAAAAAACTGTTATGAGTTTTATCGACGAAATGGAACAGCGCAAAATTCCATTGTCGGTTTTCCACTTTGATTGCTTCTGGATGAAAGGTTTTAACTGGTGCGATTTTACATGGGACAAAGAAACTTTCCCAGATCCAAAAGGAATGTTGTCCCGCATCAAAGCAAAGGGAATAAAAATTTCCGCGTGGATAAACCCATACATAGCGCAGCGCTCGCCGCTTTTTGAAGAAGGTAAAAAAGGCGGTTACTTCCTGATGAAAAAAGATGGTTCTGTTTACCAAACCGACCAATGGCAGGCTGGAATGGCAATTGTGGATTTTACAAATCCCGCAGCGGTAAAATGGTATATAGGTTATCTTGATAAACTTGTAGACATGGGAGTTGATTCATTTAAAACTGACTTCGGCGAAAAGATCCCCGAAGACGCGATTTATTTTGACAAAGGCGATCCGGAAAGGCATCACAATTTTTATTCTTACCTTTATAACAAAGCTGTATTTGAATTACTGGAAAAGAAAAAAGGCAAAGGACAGGCTATTTTATTCGCGCGTTCCGCTACAGCCGGCGGACAGAAGTTCCCATTGCACTGGGGAGGAGACTGCGAATCCACATTCGAAGCGATGGCGGAAACACTTCGCGGAGGACTGTCGCTCAGTCTTTCCGGTTTTGGTTTTTGGAGCCACGACATCGGCGGGTTTGAAGGAATACCAAACGCGGCGTTGTTTAAACGCTGGCTCGCGTTCGGGCTTTTATCGTCACATTCAAGATTGCACGGCAGCCACTCTTACAGGGTACCCTGGAGCGTGGACGAAGAATCCGCGGATGTCTGCCGTTTCTTTACAGAGCTTAAAACTAAATTGATGCCGTATATATTAAAATCTTCCAAAGAAGCTCACGAAAAAGGCATTCCTGTGTTACGCGCGATGTTCCTTGAGTTCCCCAATGATCCAACCTGCGCGTATCTGGATCGCCAGTACATGTTAGGCGGCGATTTACTTGTAGCTCCTGTATTCAGTGAAGATAACGAAGTCACTTATTATTTGCCTGAAGGTGAGTGGAAACAGTACATAACAGGCGACACTGTAAAGGGCGGAAGATGGATTACAGAAAACCACGGCTTTTTAAGCATGCCGATTTACGCTAGAGCGGGCGCGAACATATAGGAGAAAAAAATGAAAAATATTTCCCGGATTTTTTTACCAATTATACTTGTTGGTTTATTGGCGATTACAGGATGCGGTAATCCAAAAATTTCTATAGAAGCGAAAGCGGCGGAATTATCAAAAGGTTTTGGGCAAGAGGTAGCCGAAGCTTTTGAGTTTACATTATCCATGAGGATTGGCTGGAATCTGGGAAATTCACTGGACGCTCATCAGCATTTAACACCGAATGAAGTAGTTTGGGGAAACCCAAGAGTGACTCAGGAACTTATGAACGGTGTCGCGGCTCAAGGATTTGGCGCGGTAAGAATTCCTGTTACATGGGGAAACACAATAAACGACAGAGACAATTTTTCTATAAGCGAAAGATGGATGGATCGTGTTGAAGAAGTTGTAGGTTATGTTTTAAACGCGGGAATGAAAGCGATTATAAATATACACCATGACGGAGCCGACAGTTACTTTTGGCTTTCTGTAAAAAACACTGACATTGTAGATCCGAATAAATCCGCCATTGATGAAAAATTTACAGCGGTGTGGAGGCAAATAGCGCAAAGGTTCAGAGATTACGATAACAGGTTAATTTTTGAAGGCTTTAACGAACTGCATGACGGAAGCTGGGGCAATGGAAACGCGGCGCAGCATAACCGGGTTAACGAACTGAATCAGATTTTTGTTGATACAGTCCGCGCGGCGGGAGGTGAAAATTCAAACCGCTATCTTTTAATTCACGGTTGGGTAACAAGACCTTCTGTTACAGTTTCATCATTGGTGATGCCAACTGATACTGTTAAAAGCCGTATTATAGTAGGCATTCACTTCTACGATCCTTTTGACTTTACACTTGGCGCGTCTCAAAATAAATGGGGTGACAAATCCAATTTCGGAGGCTGGGGAAACGAACCTCATATACAAAGAGAATTTAGAATGGTAAGAGAAGCGTTTGTCGATAAAGGCATACCAATTATCATAGGTGAATACGGCGCGGGGAATCAGGCTCAAGACAGATTTGTTTACCGCAAATATTACATGGAATATGTTACAAAAGCCGCCTTCGATAACGGATTTGTTTGTTTTTATTGGGACAATGGAGGTTTCGGCGCGGGAAGAGAAAAATCCGGTCTTTTAAAACGTTCAGACGGCACAACACATGACAGCGCGGCGGCGGAAATCCTCGCGGTAATGATGAAAGCCGTTAATGAAGATTATTTAATATCAAGCATTGCCGCTCCATAAAGCTTGCTAATTATAGGAAGGAATAAATGAAAATATCAAAAACTTTTTTCGCGTTTATAATCGCGATTACTTTTATTTTGTGTACATCACAGATGTGTTCATCAAAAAATGAAACAACAACAGCGGATATCGATCGGCATGAATACCTTAGATTAATCCCTGATAGTATTATAAAGGATCTTCCTGTAAATCCAGCCATGACACTTGTGCGGAACATGGGAATTGGAATAAATATCGGCAACACTCTTGACGCGACAAGCGGATTTGAAAATCCATACTGGCATTCTGGAGAAAACGGCTGGGGAAACCCGAGTATAACCCGCGAGTTTATAAGAGCGTTAAAAAATCATGGTTATGAATCTATTCGCCTGCCTGTAACATGGAAAGATTTTATGGGAGGCGCTCCGGATTATTTAGTTGGAGCGTGCCAGCGCCCGGGAGGCTGTAACAATAATCCTCCCTGTCCGCCTAACAGAATGGACAGAGTCGAACAGGTTGTAAAATGGATCCTAGAAGAAGATATGTACTGCGTATTAAATGTCCACCATGATGACTGGATATACGGAGCTTCCACTAATCAAGCCGCGGTAACAGACAGGTTCGTTAAATTATGGACACAAATCGCGACACGTTTCGCTAATGTATCCCAGGAAAAGTTGATTTTTGAATCGATGAACGAAATTGGTTTTGACGATCTTTGGAATCAAAGAAGCCCGGGCAGCGGAAAAAATCAGGCTTTTGATATTTTAAATTCTTTAAACCAGGCTTTTGTAAATACAGTTCGCGCGATACCCGGAAACGCTAACCGATTTCTTTTGATCGCGGGTTATTGGACAAATATCGCGCACACATGTGATCCTCTTTTTAAAATGCCTACTGATACTATAAGAGACAGATTAATTGTATCTGTTCATTATTATGATCCGTCCACTTTCTGCATCGCCGAAGAACGTAACAATAGCTGGGGTTTTAGAGACACATGGGGAACAATCGTAGATTATCAGGAACTTGTAAGAGAATATGACAGATTAAGAACTACCTTTTTGGAAAAAGGCGTTCCCGTAATCATGGGTGAGTACGGAGTCACGCTTATCAATAAAGTTGAAGAAGACCGTATCAGGTGGATGGCTGCTGTTAAACAGATCAGTTTAAATTACGGCATATGCCCCATGTTATGGGACACAGGATGGCGAATTGAAAACGGACGGCACTCGGGCGGTGAAATCAGCCGCAATTCGCCGTTTGCCATGAGGGATTCGCTTAAAACGGTTTGGGAAATTGTTAACAAGCCCTAATCCAGACAAGCATTTCACCAGTAGTTCGGTTACACCAAAAAGCGTAAGGTAAAGCTGTAAGTTCAATTTCCTTTTTATTTTCAATAAGGTTTGGATCATACTTTTCGCTAAAGGGTTCTGTGTCATCTTTAATGATAGTTCTATTTCCTTTAACTTTTATTGTCATAATTCCGCCCAGCAGATCTTCCTGCCATTGTTCTATCAATGGAGATGATGTATCCAGTTCAAGAGCCGCCAAGTTTTCGCCGTTGTCACATTCCTCAAAACAATAAACTTCGGGACCTCTTACTATGGCAACCTTGCCGCAGTTATTAGGAACTTTTGGATTTGGATAAACAATACGCGGTGTAATCGAAAACGAAACGATTATTTCATCGCCATCTTTTACATTACTTATATGGAAGTAATTATTTTTATTTTCGCCGGATGTGGAGTTGTCGTTAATTGTAACCGAAAAATCTTTCGCGAACGAAGGTATTCTGATGTTTAAGTTAATCGAAGTGTCTTCTGTCTTTACTTTTATTTTTGAAACTCCGGTTTTGGGATAATCGGTAACAAGAGAAAGGGTAACTTTTTTACCTTCTATTGTAAAGGTTGTTTCGTTTTGTATAAAAAGATTTATAAACAGTTCGTTTTCTTCTATAAAATAGATGTACTGTCCCAAACTTGTAAAGGTTCTCGCTACATTTGTCGGGCAGCAAGCGCAGTCAAACCATTTTTGGCGTACGGGTTTAATATGCGACTTTGAAACATGGTCTATGCAAACTTGCGGCACAACTTCCATTGGGTTTACGTAAAAATATTTTTCGCCGTCAAGCGAGATACCGCTTCTTACAGAATTGTATAGGGCAAGTTCCGCTGTATCAAAGTATGAAGCGTCCCCTGTTACTTTTGCCATCCGCTGTCCGAACATAACAAGCGCGATAGAAGCGCAGGTTTCGGAATAGTTTGAATCGTTCGGCAAATCATAATCGACAGTGAAGCGCTCCAGATGTCCTGACGAACCCACGCTTCCTGTAATGTACATTCTTTTTTGTACGATATTATTCCAAAGAGTTTTGCAACTTTCCAGTAATTCATCGTCGTTATATTCTTCCGCCAAATCCGCCATCGCGCAGTAAAGATACAAAGCTCTTACCGCGTGACCTTCCGCTGTTGTCTGCTTTCTTACAGGTAGATGCGATTGAAAATACTTTGGCTCAAAGCCGTAAGACTCGCCAAAGATATGGCGAAAGCCGGGACGTTTTTTTTCCTCATAAAAATAATTTGGCTGTCCGCCGCGAACATCAATAAAATATTTCGCTAAATCCAAATAACGAGTTATATTCGTAGCGTGGTAAAGGCGCACAAGAGCGAGCTCAATTTCCGGGTGTCCGGGATATCCGTGCATTTGATCATCGTCAGAGCCGAATGTTTTACAGATGAGGTCTGTAAAGCGGCAGGCGATTTCCAAAAGCGCTTTTTTTCCGGTTGTATCATAATAGGCAACAGCCGCTTCGATTAAATGCCCGGCGCAGTAAAGCTCGTGTCCTTCTGTAAGGTTCTGCCATTTTTCCCGCAGGTAGTTAAGTGTAAAATAAGTATTGAGGTATCCGTCTTTTTCCTGAGCCCTTCCGATTAAAGCGATTACTTCGTCCGCTGTTTTTTCTAATTGCGGATCAGGTCGTGTCGCCAAACTGTACGCTACAGCTTCCAGCCATTTTGTAACATCGGAATCCTGAAAAACCATTCCCTGCTGTTTTCCTTTTTCTTCTCCCGCGGCGACACGGAAATTTTTTAAACAGTAACTTGGAGACGCGTCCGAGCGCTTGTCGTTTAAAACATCCCATTGATATGGAATAACTTTTTCCGGTATTAATTTTGTGTACCTGTTCCAGTAGGAATCGTCGATACGAATTGAGGAAAGCGGCAGCGATTTTTTCATTGTTTGTCTCCTATTACTTTTAACTTAATCATATTCCATGAAGCGGCAGGCAGGCTAGATATAAGTTTTTTGGAATTAACATTTCCTTCCATCTTGCCGCCCTGCTGTATTACAGGTTTTACTTTTTCTTCCGCGGCGGAATTACAGGCATTTAAATCCTTGTTGCATAAAACAGAATGTTCGATAATTTCCAAATCCGCGAAATTAGCGATAAGCGCGTCCAGTTCAATGGCTTCGTTTAAATTACGGTTTACAGCGAATATAACTATTTCATTCCTCTCTTGATTAAAAACAGCCACAGCATCAAGATATGGAATGTCAGAAAATTCTTTTGAATCATATAAATCTACATCGACAGGACAGCGAAGTACAGTTCCCCTGCCATTCAGCGACACATCTTTAAACGGATAGTAAATAGTTTGCTTCCACGCATTACCATTTGGCACTGTCATAATCGGAGCGATTACATTTACAAGCTGGGCAAGACAGGCGATTTTTACACGGTCCGCGTTTTTTAAAAGAGTGATAAGCATACAACCAACAGCGAGAGCGTCTGCCATTGTATAAATATCTTCCAGTAGCGACGGCGCTTCTGTCCACTTTTCAATTTTTTGATCAGCTTCATTTGAATGATACCAGACATTCCACTCATCAAACGACAAATGAATTGTCTTTTTACTTTTCTTTTTGGCTTTCAATAAATCGCAGATACCCGCGACAGTTTTTATGAACCTGTCCATTTCAAGACTGCGTCCTAAAAAGTTTGGTACATCATTTTCCCTGTCGGCAAAATAAGTATGAAGCGAAACATATTCTGCGTAATCATAAACATGATCGAGTACTGTAATTTCCCAATCGCCGAATGTCGGCATTCCCGCGTGTGAACTGCCGCACGCGACAAGCTCGATAGAATGATCTGTCCACTTCATTATTTTGGCGGCTTCCGCGGCAACCCTTCCGTATTCGTTGGCGGTACGGCTGCAAATCTGCCACGGACCGTCCATTTCATTTCCAAGACACCAAAGTTTTATATCGTGCGGCTGCTTTACGCCATGACTTCTGCGAAGGTCGCTGTAAAAGCTACTGCCGGAAAAATTACAATACTCCACAAGATTACCCGCGTCCCGCGCTCCTCTTGTTCCAAGATTTACTGCCATCATCATTTGCGAATTAACTTTTTTTATCCATGAAGCAAACTCGTTTGTACCGATACGGTTAGATTCTTTTGTACTCCAAGCTAAGTCGAGCCGCACAGGACGGTTTTTTATATCACCTACTCCATCTTCCCAATTGTAACCGGAAACAAAGTTGCCTCCCGGATAACGGATAATTGAAACATCCAAATCTTTTACAAGCCGCGCGACATCATTTCTAAAACCTTCGCTATCAGCTTGCGGATGCCCGGGTTCATAAATGCCTGTGTAAATAGCCCTGCCTAGATGTTCTACAAAAGAACCAAAAAGACGTTTGTCAGTTTCTCCTATCGAAAATTCTTTGTGTAAAGTAATCTTGGCTTTCATATTTCCTCCATAAAAGGTGACTGTCACCTATTGTCCGTAGTAAGCGTCTTTTCCATGTTTGCGAAACCAGTGTTTTTTAATAATGTGTTCGGGTAGCGGTTTTGTTTCAGGGTTGATCGATAAAGTAAGACACGCCATTTTGCAAATTTCTTCCAATACTGTACTATTATAAACAGATTCCGCCGCGCTTTTTCCCCATGTAAAAGGACCATGCCCCGCGACTAAAACCATTTGCTGAAAAGTTGGATCAAGATTTAGTTTTTTAAATGTTTGTACAATTAAATTACCTGTTTCAAGTTCGTAATTATTTTTTACGGCTTCAGGGTTCATAAAATCCGTGCAGGGGATTTCTTCTGTTCCATGATCTGCGTGAGTCGTGCCAAAAACAGGAACAGATTTCACGGCTTGCGCCCAAGCTACGGCAAAAGTTGAATGTGTGTGCGTAATGCCGCGCACTTGTGCGTGTACATTTTCGCTAGTAAGTTTGGAAAACTCTTTATACAAAACCTGATGTGTCTTAGTATCTGACGAAGGTTTTAATTTTCCTTCTACGATGTTTCCGTCCAAGTCGATAACTACCATGACTTGCGGTTTTAATAAATCGTATTCAACACCTGAAGGTTTTATGGCGAACACTCCCTTGTCTGGATCAAAAGCGGAGGAATTACCCCAAGTATAAATGGCGAGGTTATGTTTTTTGATTTCTAGATTTGCTTCGTACGCTTGTTCTCGTAAAATCTTATACATAAAAAATTCCTCGAAAAATTTTCACACGGAGGCACGGAGACACAGGGGAAAGGATATAACAATAATTACTTTGCGTTCTTTGCGCCTCTGCGTCTTTGCGTGATAAAATTCGATTTATTTTATTCATATATCGTTCCAGCGCAGTTCATCGCACAGGCGGTTTACGTTTGTGTTTTTATCGATCAACACAAACTCGATGCCGCACATCAACGCCCAATCTCTAAAATACTCCGCCGTAAGAGCGCGGCTGTAAACCGAGTGATGTGTTCCGCCGCAGTATATCCAACATTCAGCGGCTTCGCTTAAACTCGGGTACGGTTTCCAAAGCGCTCGCGCGACCGGAAGTTTTGGCATGTCGTTCTCAATTTTAATCGCTTGTACTTCGTTTACAATCATTCTGAAACGATTTCCAAGATCAACAAGGGTCGCGAGAATAGCGTCTCCGGGCGCGGCGTTAAATACCATACGCGCGGGATCAGCCTTGCCGCCAATTCCCAAAGGATGAACTTCGATGCGAGGTTTATTTTCTGCAATTGAAGGACATATTTCCAGCATGTGCGCTCCAAGTGCCGCTTCCTTGCCGGGTTCAAAGTGATAAGTATAATCTTCCATAAAAGAAACACCGCCGGATAAACCTTCTGCCATAACTTTTGCGCATCTTGTTAACATCGATTGTTTCCAGTCACCCTCTGCGCCAAAACCGTAACCCTGCTCCATAAGCCGCTGTACTGCAAGACCGGGAAGCTGTGGCAGTCCGTGTAAGTCCTGGAATGTTGTCGTAAACGCTCCCGCGTTTTCCGCTTCAAGCATTTCCTTTAAAGCGATTTCTATCTTTGCCTGTTCCAACATTGCATTTCTTGCATCCCCTGCATTTTTTAATTCCGGTGTTAGTTCATAAGATGTTGTATATTCCTGCACGAGATTTTCTGCCTGCGCGTCAGTGACTTTTTGTAAACGCCGCGCCAAATCACCGATACCCCAGGTGTTTACCTGCCAACCCATTTTTATCTGCGCTTCGATCTTGTCACCCTCTGTTACAGCGACTTCTCGCATATTATCACCAAGACGCAATACAACGCTGTTCATTCCGTCTAGTTTCGCCGCTGCCGCTCTCATCCACACTCCAATCTTTCGGCGGACAACACTATCCTGCCAAAAACCTGCGACAACTTTTCTAGGCAGGCGCATTCGTGTATGAATGTAACCGTGTTCCCTGTCGCCGTGTGCAGATTGATTGAGGTTCATAAAATCCATGTCTATCGAAGCCCAGGGAATGTCACGATTAAACTGTGTATGCAAATGTAAAACCGGTTTTTTATTTACAGTAAGCCCTTGTATCCACATCTTTGACGGCGAAAAAGTATGCATCCATGTAATGATGCCTGCACAAGCCGCGTTCGCATTCGCTTCTTCAAAAAGACTTCGTATCCCTTGCGGGGATTTTGCTGTCGGTTTTAATACAACAGTACCCGGTAAAAGAATATCTTTGTTAAACTCGTCTGTCATAATACGGGAATGTTCGGATACTTTTTTTAAAGTTTCATCTCCGTAAAGATCCTGGCTTCCTACAATAAACCAGTATTCGTAATTTTTAAGAAACATAACATTCCCCCGCAGCCTTTTCTATTTTTAATCCTTTTGTGTATCGATCTATAAATATTTTAAAACTTTCTACATCTTTTGGATCGGGTTCGATTTTTACACTCGTTAGATTCGCGAAAACTTTTTCCTCTAAATACTTTTCCAAAGAAAAATTTGGCTCGGTTTTTCTTTGCGACATGAAAGCGGCAAGCAGCGCGATTCCCCATGCTCCGCCTTCCGCCGCGGAGCTTTCCATTACAGAGACTGGTGTGTTAAGGGCGGCTGCCATTAATCGCTGTCCGATAACTTTTGTTTTAAATAAACCGCCGTGTCCAAGCAGACTTTCGATACGAACATTTTCTTTTTCTGTAAGTATATCCATGCCGTACTTTAAAGCACCAAAGGCGGAAAAAAGCAAAGTCCTAAAAAAATTCGCGAGTGTAAATTTGCTGTCTGGCAAACGCACAAAAAGCGGACGGCCTTCTTCGATTCCCGCTAGCGGTTCGCCTGAATAATAATTATAAGAAAGAAGCCCTCCGCAATCGCAGTCAGCTTCCAAAGCCTTGTTATAAAGCATAGAATATAAATCGCTTTTATCCATTTTTACATTTGCAATTTCAAAAGCCTCGCCGAACAACTTAACCCATGCATCGATGTCAGAAGTACAATTGTTACAATGAACCATCGCGACAGTTTTGCCCGCCGGGGTTGTTACGATATCAATTTCAGGGTACACCTTTGATAAATCTTTTTCCAAAACAATCATCGCGAACACAGAAGTTCCCGCAGAAATATTTCCTGTCCGCTGTGTGATGCTGTTTGTGGCGACCATGCCTGTACCCGCGTCTCCTTCCGGCGGGCAAAATGGAATACCCGTTTTTAAATTGCCGCTTGGATCAAGTAATAAAGCGCCTTCTTGTGTAAGCTCCCCTGCTGTATCCCCTGCGTTTAAAACTTTTGGTAAAATATTTTCAATGTTCCAATCGACGTTACAAAGCTTCGTTAGCTGTGAAAATTGTTCGAGCATCTTTGAATTGTAATTTAATGCTGTGTTGTCTATTGGAAACATCCCAGACGCGTCTCCAATGCCAAGCGCTTTAACCCCTGTAAGTTTCCAGTGAACAAAACCCGCAAGCGTTGTAATAAAATTAATGTCTTTTACATGGGGTTCATCGTTTAACATAACCTGATACAGATGCGCGATACTCCAGCGAAGCGGAATATTAAAATTAAATTTTTGTGTAAGTTCACTAGCGGCTTTTTCTGTTGTGGTATTGCGCCATGTTCTAAATTGCGCAAGCTGCTTGCCGTCCTTGTCAAACGCGAGATAGCCGTGCATCATTGCAGAAATTCCAATGGCTCCTACGGTTGTAAGAGTGGTATCGTATTTTTCTTTTACTTCGTTGGACAAACTGCGAAAACTATTTTGCACACCCATCCATACATCATCCAAGTTGTATGTCCAAATCCCGTCAATTAATTTATTTTCCCAG
>WQXE01000006.1 GCA_009784995.1 Treponema sp.
AAAATCTGTTCGGGATGGGAAAAAAACTTTATTTACGGGTGTGATTATGAGTAAAAAAAATACGCAATCAAACGCGATTTACGCTCCCGGCGAACTTGACCGTGTTCGCGGAAAACTGGGTGTCACCGACGCTAACGAAGCGAAACGTATGGCGAATATTTTAGGCGGAGATATAGGTACTGAACGGTCAGCGGAAGATGTCGCGGCAAAAAATAAAAAGAGCGGATCTTCCGCGGGAGATAAACCAAGTAAACGAATCCGCAGGGTTGATGTCACTATGGATGATGATGATATCGGCAAGCCAAAAACAAAACGTTCGGGACCGTATCCCGGCGACGATCCTTCCGTACCGGCGAGATTAAGTTATTCCGAAAGAGTAAAAATCGATCAATACGCGGCTCAGGTTGTATTTGAAATAAAAACCTCCATGCAGGTTCTTACATCGATTTTTTCGTTTTTTAAAGAACCTGTTGATTATGTAAACCCGCGTTTTGTGAATGTAAGGTTAAACGAATATTTTAACAAGATAGAAAAACTTGTAAACGCTGCAAGAAGCCTTTTCCCGAAAAACAACAACAAACGAAACAATCAGTTAAAAAGAGCTTCGATTTTTGTATATAAAATACTTGATACAATCCGCAATTGGGATATTGAGATGCTTTCAAAACATATCGCCGACTTGCAGGCTCATCCGCGCACGATAAAAGTTACCGATTTTTCCGAAGTATTGCGCGGAATATACAAACCCATATTTATTCTGGAGGAATTAAGCCTTGATAATATAAAATCCGCTTTTAAACTTGTATATAAAGTTTTATACATAGAAAGCCCGATGGACGCGAAAGAAAAGTATCAGGATGTTATACGCAATATAATAGCGTCGATTGTTGATATCAGGCGTAACGTACACTTTGGTTTGTATCCGCTTTTAATGAAGTTAATTTCTGACCGTTATATTGTTTACGAACGCTTTTTTATAGAAAGACGCAGGCGTTATATGGCTTTTTTAAATATTAAAGAAACAGATCAATTTAATCCGGCAGATCTAAACCCTCAGCAAATTGAAAATGTTGACATTGAATCTCTTCAGAAAAATTTAAATGAAGATGACGAAAACGCTGAAAATGGGGAAACAGGAGAGGGACAGGAAGAAGAAATAAAAGAAGATCCAAACGATCCAAAAGTAATCGAACGCAAAGCAAGAGAAGACGCGGAAAGAGCGCAGCAAAAAGCTATGGAACAAAGCAGAAATGCGCTTGGAGTTCTCTTTCCAAAAGCGGGATGGGAAAAACTTGAAAGTTTCCCGGACTTGTATCCGTATTTTTCAAGTGTTTACGGCATGAGGCACGGTTATGAATTAATCGCTCCGTCAGATCCTATGCAGCAGGTTTCCATACTGCTCCATATTCTGGACGATTTATTCATAGGGCTTCGTTATGTGATCTTCAGTACCATTGTAGGACCGGACGGAAGCCAGATAAGGTTATACGAAGAACTTGGCGCTATTTTAAATAACTGGCGCGGATACATAGAAGACAGTTTTTCCAGGGATTTTCTTCCTCGCCTTTCGGAATACTGCCGCATACTGGAAAATTCCAGAGATTCAAGATCGGCTTACGCGAAAAAAAGCATGAACGAACTTCACTGGATTAAACGGCTTTATTTTCTGCCATATTACAAGTTTGAATCATTGGGACCTCCGCCGTTTCCAAAAAAAGATATTGTGCCAATTTACGCTGAAGCTAGAAAATTGCGCAAATATCTGACCGCGGTCGCGATGGGAATTGAACAAGGTATGCGCGCGGGCGGAGCGGCGACTAAAGCTGCCTGTAACGGAATAAATAACCCATGGGAAAATTACAACTTTCAGGTTCCAAATCCAATTTCCAAAAGAATGGATATGATGCTTCCGCCTGAACGAAAAATAAACGCCACTTTAATTTTCTTTTCACTTTCCGCGATTACATTACTGGATAATTTAATAAACAACGAAAACAGCTGGGCTTACGCGGAGCGTCCGGGTCCTATTTTCAGAAGTTATAATAACGAAGGAGTAATTCCACTGTTCGGCGTTGATGAAAAAATAGACGCGGATAAGTTATTTAAAGAATCAATAAAAAAACCGCCTGGAGCCTAAATTTTTAAGTACTGTACATTCGCGCCGAGTATCTTAGCCGCCTCTTGCGCCATTTTTTCGCCGGCGATTATAACAGGCGCGGATTTTTGTTTTGTATTAAAAGCTGTAAACGCGGAAACAATATCATCTGATGTTACAGAAACCAGTCTTTCCAGTTTTCTTTTACGGTAGTCATCTTTGATGCCGTATAAAAATCTATAAAAATCTACAAGACCGTCTTCCGCGGCTGTACGCGGACGCGTTTCTTTTGAATAACAGCCGATTATTGATTTTTCCAGATACGCTTCTGTGAACGTACAATATTTACTGTCTTTAAAAATCGATGTGATCGTTTCCAGGGATCGTATCGGATTTGGATCGCGGTATGTCGCGAAGGAAACACAGCTTTCCAAGCCATCACTATTAATAAACGCGCCGTAAGCGCCGCCTTTCATCCTGATATCTTCCCACAAGACTCCGGTACTTAACTGGTGAGACAAAACACCTTCCGCGACTTGTTCAACAGTGTCAAAAGGAGCGGCTTTAAATGCCCGCGCGGCAAAACCAACCTGTAATGATTTGGAAGCGAACACTTCCGCGCGGCATAGATTATTGTCTATCTCATCATTTTTTTGTGATAGCCTTGGCAAAGGAGGTCCGAATCTGCTGAATCTTTTTGTTATTTCCGCG
Source organism: Treponema sp. (assembly GCA_009784995.1). Taxonomy (GTDB): domain Bacteria; phylum Spirochaetota; class Spirochaetia; order Treponematales; family Breznakiellaceae; genus WQXQ01. Next base: position 2,807 of record WQXE01000006.1, read on the forward strand.
CAAATTGTATCTGAAGCTGCCGCGCCGGCAGGGCTGCCTGTAATATTTACAATAAGCCCCGAACTGATTATTTTTTCCTGTATGTATTTTAATTTTTTTACAATTTCTCCTGTATTCATTTTGGAAAGCTGATGAACAAATTCAATCTGCGAAATACCGCCCCATTTTTCTTCTGTCCATTTTGAATGTGAATTAAACCTGCCCGCTCTTCCGGACGCGTAAATATGACCCATAGGAGCGAGACTTGAATCAATTTCATTTTTCATTTCTAAAACAAGATCGTTTATTCGGCGGCGATCGGATAAATCCGCCTCTGTAATTAAACGCAGAGCCAAATCTAAAGAAGATGAAATTTTTTCATCTAGGCATTTTAAACGAAAAAGTATCCAGTCCCTTCCCGCCAAATCAAATTTACCGGACGCGGTTTCTAATTCATTTGGAGTGTCTTTCGCGGCGGAACCTGAATGAAGCAGCGCGATAAAACCGCCGACAGTGCGCGCGAGCAAACTGGAAACTTCTCCGTAATCCATTCCGGGAAGACCAACAGACACAATCGACCTTGAAAAAAATAAAAGCCAGGGATAATCGTTAGTATGAAACACGTCAACGGGAAATGAAAAATCTACATAAGTGATTCCGTTAGTGTACAATTCATGATAAAGAGCGGGAACACCGTTTAGATCAACTTCCCTGCGGTGGATACAATCATACTTTACAGAAAGATCGCTTCGCGATAAATGCGGAATGGAAGCTAGCGCGGCAGAGCTGTCGGGTTCGCTTTGAATTGTTTCGAGGTTTTTGGATTTTTCTTTAACCTGCTGCTTTTCATTTTCGTTTAGATTTTTTTCCAAATCCAAAAGCATTTTAGAATGTTTCTTTTCCTGATTGGGAAGAAAATCTTTTTTGGGCTGCAGAATTACCAATGCCCTGTGCGGATTATCAAGAAAATATTTTTGAATTAACGATTCAAAATACCTTTCGTTATTCGCGAGGTTTTCTTTCATCTTTAAAATAGAAGGTTGAATTAAAAGACTATCCCAGGGTTTACATCCGTGCATCCATGTTCTAAGAGAACGGCGCATCCATACAAGAGAAAAAGGTCCTCCTGAACGGCGGATTTCCCGCTGAGAAAATTCCAATGTTAAAAGCGCGGCTTCTATTTCCTGTTTTGGAATTCCGTCTTTTACAAGTCTTTGTAATTCTCCCATTATCAATTTTTCTACAGCTTTGCTCTTTTTTTCAGGGTTTCCTGAAACGCTTTTTAAACCCGCGACAAATAAAACTTCTCTAATTTCTCCTTCAAGTCCTGAAACAGGAGTTATATCTTCTCCAAGCCCTGATTCAACCAAAGCTCTTGTTAAAGGAGAGCCGTCATGTCCCAAAAGAATTTCTGTAAGAGCCGCGAGAGCTATGTTTTCATTTATTTCGATTACATCCGAACAAAGCCATGAAAGAAAAATTGTTGATTTACTTTCATTACCCGCGGGACACGGTATATTAAGTTTTTTGGGTTCGTTCCATCGCTGTGTTTTTATAATTGGCAGGCATCTTTGCCCGCCAGGAATTTCGCTAAAAAATTCTTTATTTAAAAATGAAAGCTGCTTTTCTGTTGGAATATTACCCGCGAGAAAAATACGGCAATTGGCGGGAGAATACCTTGTACGGTGAAATTCTTTTAACTGCTCCCATGTCAATTGCGGAATTATTAAAGGATCTCCGCCTGATTCATAAGCGTATGGAGTATCCGGCATAATCGCTTTTATCGACCATAACCCCGCGTAAGTATCCAACGAAGAATAAGCGCCTTTCATTTCGTTGTATACAACACCTGTTATGGAAAGTTTATCCTCGTTAAACTCAAGCCTGTGTCCTTCCTGCATAAATGTCCATTCGGGAATTAAAGGACGGAAAACCGCGTCGCCGTACACAGACATTAAATTAAAATAATCATGTTCGTTTATGGAACTCGCAGGGTACACTGTTTTGTCGGGAAATGTAAGAGCGTTTAAAAATGTCTGAAGACTCCCCTGCGCGAGAACGATAAACGCGTCTTTTAGCGGATAACGCTTGGAGCCGCATAAAACAGAATGTTCCAATATATGCGCGACTCCCGTACTGTCTTTGGAAGATGTTAAAAAAGAAAAAGAAAAAAGATTTTCTATATCGTCATTTAATACATGGAAAACTTCGGCGCCGCTTTTTTCATGTTTTGCCCATATTCCTGCCGCTTTAAGTTCATCAAGATCAACAACATCAAGAATTTCAAAGCCGCTTTCCAGTTTATCGCCTTTTTTTAAAGTATTGTTCATAAAAATACGTCCTCATCACTGTAGAGTATAATATCGCTATTCTCGCGGGCGGCTCTAAACCATGTTAAAAAGTTTTTCGCGGCGGTATCACAATCGCGCTTTGATACCGCTCCAAGTATTTCAAATTCTTCGCGGATAATTTTTCTGCGTCCCGCTGAAACACAGGAAAGAATTTTTTCTGTAAATTCTTTTTCTCTGCCTTTTAATAAAATGGCGATATCGCGCTCCGCCATTGTTTTTAATTTATCCTGAATGGGGCGATCTTCGGCTCCGACAATATCGTCCAATGTGTATAATTGTTCTTTTAAATTAAGACCTATTTGCGGATCTTCATTTTCAATTTCATTGATGAGCCTGTCGCCAAATGAATAATCGCCTTGTTTTAAAATTGCTGTCAGCGCCTGCATCCCGTCTATTTTTATATCTTTCGCGCTGCCAGCGATGTAGCGTACCTTTTCTTTTAACGCCGCGGAAACTTGTTCAAGTACAACAGGCGCGACTTCTTTTTGCCGCGCGATACGTTTTAGAATCTCAGGCTTTTGATCCTGCGGCAATTTAGTTAAAACACCGGCGGAAAGTTTTGGCGAAATTCTTGAAAGTATAAGAGCCGCTGTTTGCGCGTTTTCTTCTTTTAAAAGCATGATAAGCTGTTCTGTAGAAAACTCTTCCAAAAAACCAAAAAGATTTTCTTTCGATTCAGGTACGGCTTTATTTAAAAGTTCTTCGCCTTTATCCGGTCCTTTTGCCGTATAAAGTATACTGCGCGCGGTTTCTATGCCGCCGCGGGAAAAACCTGTAAAACTATAAGGTTTTAAACTTCTATTGGAAAACAATTCATGAAATTCAGCGAGAATTTCATCTCTTTCATCGGGTTTAATAATCTTTGTAAGCGCGATTTCTTTTGAAATTTCGCTTACCTGCTGCGGATCAAGTTCCGCGAGTATGCCTGCTGCCTGTTCACTGCCGATTAAAATTAAAAACTTAGCCACTCTCGCGTATTTTGATTCTTTGGAATCTTTTGATTCCCTTGAAATTTTCTCTGTATCTATACTTTTTGGATATTTTCCAGGTATTTTTTTTGTTTCCGGTTTTGTCTCTTTGTAAAAAACCTGTTCATTATTCATAGTTTGTTTATACATATCCAAACCATGCTTTATAATATTCCCCATATACCGATATTGTAATATAATAAATAAGTAAATAATAGATACCGGGAAAAAAGTGAATAAAAGTATTTGTGTTTTAATATTCATTATTTTAATCGCCTGCTTTTTAACTTGCGGAAGCAAACAGCCTGTATCATTAAGTTATACAGAAGATTTTCCAATAATCGAAGTACACGAACCTACAAGAGCCGAACAGGTAATAAAAGCTTTGCAAAAAGCGTATCCTGACCAAATAGACGCGGTGGAATACCGTAATGATGACTGGGCGGTTTTATTGCGCGGTACATGGTATTATTTCGCGAACGGCAGGCTCCTGCCGGAAGAAAAAATTAGCAATTCAGAAAATTACAGAGCCCTTCAATTTTATCACTATCCAGCGCAGCTGCCGCCGTGGACAGCCCGTACTCCCGAAGAAACCGAACGCTTTAGAAACATGACTGCCAATAGAAGACAAAATACATTAAAGCGCTCTTCATATTTTCTTGATTCTCTTTGGCAGGCAGCGACAAGACTGGAAACAGAAAGAAGGCTTGTAAGAATAACATTTCTTGGAAGACGCTTAAGAGTACATCAGGGCATTCAGGAAAAACTTGAACTTGTAGAAACGCGCATTTTAGCAATCGCCAAAATGGAAAACGAAGTTCAGGCATGGGTAGACGGAATTGGCACAGTAGAGGGCTGGCATTGGCGTAACATTGCCGATGTCGACACAAGGTCTTATCATTCATACGGACTCGCGATTGATCTCCTTCCCCGCGCGATACGAGGAAGACAAACATATTGGCTTTGGACATCCCAATACAGGGAGGACTGGTGGAATGTTTCGTATAACGAAAGATATCATCCGCCGCAATCTGTTATAAACGCTTTTGAAACTTACGGTTTTATTTGGGGCGGTAAATGGCTGTTATTCGATACTATGCACTTTGAATACCGCCCGGAAATTTTGGCGTTTAACGATTTGTTAAAAACACCTGTTTTTTCCGAATAACTTACATAAAAATAATACCTTCAATAATAAAAAAACCCACAGCGGTAGAAAAACCGCCGCGAGTTATTTGCTATTATATAATTAAAAAATGAAAATATAATAATGGCGAAAAGAATAGAAGTAAATGAACATTACATCAAGGAATTAATCAGTAATAATATTAAACGCTTACGAACCCTGCAAAATATTTCACAATTAAACCTGGCGTTAAAAACAGGACTTACTCATAACTTTATAAACGATATAGAAAATTGCAAAAAAGGAGTCTCCGCCAGGACACTCGCTAAATTATCGATCGCGTTAAACGCTGAACCGTATCAGTTTTTTCTTCCGGAAAATTCATCCAATAGCGAAGTTATGAGTTATGTGAATGATTTTAACGATTCTCTGCAAAAAGTTGTAAAAGAATTAACTCAGCAATATATTATCGCGGACAAAAAATAATTTTTCATTAACTGATTAAAAGAGCTTTAAATTCTTTTTCATCGAGGGTTTCTTTCTCCAATAAAGCGAGAGCGACATTATCTAAAATATTTCTTTTTTCTTCCAATATTTTTTTTGATTTGTCAAACTCGGTTTCAATAATACGCGCGACTTCTTCGTCGATATACTGCTGTGTGCTTTCCGCGTATTCGCGCTGAAAAGAAGGTTCGCGCTGTTCCTGCCCTGTCATACTCATCCCGCGTGTTGTTAACGCGACATTTTTAAAACGATCGCTCATGCCGTAATCTGTTATCATCTTGCGGGCAATGTCTGTCGCTCTTGTTATGTCGTTTGAAGCTCCTGTGGAATATTCTCCGCTAACCATTTCTTCGGCAATTCGTCCGCCCAAAAGAATATCTATTTGCCCCAATAAATCTGATTTTCTGATCTTATAACGATCTTCAATAGGAAGCTGCAGCATATAACCCAGCGCGAGACCGCGCGGAATAATCGAAATTTTTTGAACAGGGTCGGCGTTAGGTGTAAACGCGGCGATAATAGCGTGCCCCGCTTCGTGGTAAGCTGTGCATTTTCTGTCTTCCGGTTTTTGAACGCGTGTTTTTTTCTGAAGCCCCGCGATTATTTTTTCTATCGCTTCGTCAAAATCATGCTGTGTTACAATTTTTCTTCCCGCTCTGACGGCAAGTAAAGCGGCTTCGTTTACTACGTTCGCGAGATCGGCACCAGAAAAACCGGATGTTACGCGCGCGACAATTTCAAGGTCTACGGAAGGATCAAGACGCACCGGTTTTGAGTGAATTTGCAAAATAGCTTCTCTGCCTTTTAAGTCGGGCCTGTCTACAAGAACTTGTCTGTCAAATCTGCCCGGGCGAAGAAGAGCCGGATCAAGAACATCAGGGCGGTTAGTCGCCGCTAAAATTATAAGACCGCTTGTTCCGTCGAATCCGTCCATTTCTACAAGCAATTGGTTTAATGTCTGCTCGCGCTCGTCATTGCCGCCGCCTATATTGTTAATTCTGCTTTTTCCGATAGCGTCTAATTCATCAATAAAAATTATACAGGGCGCTTTATTTCTTGCCTGTTTAAATAAGTCTCGCACACGCGCGGCTCCAACGCCTACAAACATTTCAACAAAGTCTGCTCCGCTCATACGAAAGAAAGCGACTCCGGCTTCCCCCGCTACCGCTCTCGCGAGAAGTGTTTTTCCGGTTCCAGGGGGACCTACCAAAAGAACACCTTTGGGAATTTTTCCACCGATTTCTTTGTATTTATCCGGGCTTTTAAGGAAATCTACAACTTCGACAAGTTCTTCTTTCGCTTCGTCAACTCCCGCGACATCATTAAATCGCGTAGTAATATCACCTTCCGCGACAATAACCGCGCGATTTTGTCCGACAGAAAGCACATTACTGCCCATGTTTCCAATTCGTTTAATTACAAAACGCCAGATTAAAATAAAAAAAGCTATTGGTAAAACCCAGCTAAAAATAAAATTTAAAAACGCGCCGCCTTCACGGGAAATCGCGGTGTACGCGACATTATTTTCATCAAGAAATTTTAAAAAGTCTTCTGTTATTAAAGATACAGTGCGATATACTCTGTCCTGCTGAATAGTATCATAAGAACGTGTAATCGAATTTCTTACAGATTCTCTTCTATTGGGATTTGAATAACCGGTAACATAAGTTTCTGTCAGTTCAACCCGTTTTATTTCACCGGATGAAACAAGCGCTTTAAATTCCGAAAAATCTATTACAGGGTTTAATCTGCTGAGAAATACATAATTAAAAAGAGTTATTCCAACAATCAGGATAACAAGGTAAATAAGAAGATATTTCCAGTTACCGAATCCTTTAAAATCCGGCATTTTTCCGCCAAAAGGAAACATTGGACCGCCGCTGTCTTTTTTGTCACCACTATTCTCGCTCATTTGGTTAGTATATCATACAAAAGTATTTTTATGCTACTATAGTACCATGAAAACCCCTCTTCCTCCCCTTTACCTTATTGACTCTTACGGTCTTATTTACCGTTCATATTTCGCGTTTTTAACACATCCTTTGCGTAATAACGCGGGAAAAAATGTTTCCGCTTTATTTGGATTCGCGCGGACAATTGTATCGTTATTAAACGACGGCGCTCCCGCCGCGGACAGTAATGGAAAACTTTTAGAAAAAAAAGAATTACCTTTACGCCTTGCCGCCATTTTTGATTCCAAAACACCTACTTTCAGACATAAAATGTACAATGAATATAAAGCAAACAGACAAAAAACACCGGATGATTTACATGAACAAGTTCCGTTAGTTGAAGAATTTTTAACTTCGCTTGGTGTCAAGTGCCTGAAAGCCGAAGGTTTTGAAGCTGATGATATAATAGCGACACTCGCGCGGAAATGCAAAAGCGAAGGCAGACAATGTTATATACTTTCATCCGATAAAGATTTACTGCAATTGGTCGGCGAAGGGGTTTTTGAACTGCGCCCCGCGAAGATTAACAGAAGCGAAACTAACATGACAGGTATTAATACCACAAGCTCAGGTCCCATATGGGATTTAGTCGGAGAAAACGAAGTAAAATCTGAATGGGGTGTTGAGCCTGTAAAAATACTCGATCTGCTTTCTTTAACAGGAGACGCTTCTGATAATGTGCCGGGTGTAAAAGGAATTGGTGATAAAACAGCGGTTAAACTGATGACACGTTACGGTTCGTTAGATGAAATATACAATAATATAGCGGCAATTGAAGGTTCAACCGGAAAAAAAATATCGGAAGGAAAAGAAAACGCTTATTTTTCTAAATCACTTATCCGACTGCGCGAAGATGTTGAATTACAAATAACAAATATAGACGAACTTTCTGTGGAAGAATTAAACCGAAGCGAAGGAGCGGCGATACTCATGCGTGAAGGAATTCGCCAAAGCGCCAAGTTGTTAGATCAAAATGCAAATTCTTCTAATATCTCACGCCAAGACGCGAAGACGCCAAGAACGCAAAGTGAAGAAGAGGGAATTAAAGAGGATGTTTCTAATATAACTGTAGATGAATCCTTGCTTGGCGAGGGGGTTTATAAAACTGTCCTTAATATAGAAGAATTAAAATCAATTTTGGAACAGGCGAAAAAACAAAAACTTTTAGCGCTGGATTTTGAAACAGATTCGCTTGACGCTTGGAATACGCGCCCCATCGGTATTTCGTTCGCGTTAAAACCAAAAGAAGCCTTTTATATTCCGCTTACACCCCATGATGTAAATAACGAAGCGGGCAGCTCCGCGTTTATTGAACCACTAAAAGTTTATGATCTTTTGCGCCCTATTTTCGCGGACAGCGAAATGACAATTGTCGCGCATAACGCCAAGTTTGATTACAAGGTAAGCCGCGGTTTAGGAGTTCAACGCTGGTCATGTAAAATCTGGGATACAATGATAGCTTCGTGGCTTTCAGATCCGGAACGTAACAATTATTCATTGGATTCGCTTGCTTCGTATACTTTCGATTGCTCTCCATTAAAATTTAATGACATAGTCGCAAAAGGAGAGGCTTTTGATACAGTATCACTTGAAACAGCGACACGTTATTCATGCGAGGACGCCGATTACTGCATCAGATTAAAACACTATCTTGAACCTGTTTTAAAAAGGATAGAATCAATCGATCTTTTTGAAAATATGGAAATGCCGCTTTTACCAATACTCGCCGAAATGGAAGGTGAAGGAATAAAAATCGAACCAAACGCGCTTATCGAATATGGCAAGGAACTCGCGATAGAACTTGACAGAATCCAGGCTGAAACATGGAAAACAGTTGGACATGAATTTAATTTATCCAGTACAAAGCAGCTTCAGGAAGTGCTTTTTGTCGAACGAAAACTGACCCCCGGAAAAAAAACAAAAACAGGTTTTTCCACAGACGCGGCGGCTTTGGAAGAACTCGCGAGAGAAGATCCGGTTCCGGCTTTAATCCTTAGGCATCGATCATTGTCAAAATTAAAATCTACCTATGTAGATACATTGGCGCAAATGGCAGATGAACAAAACAGGGTTCACACAAATTTTATGCAGACAGGAACCGCTACAGGCCGCCTTTCCAGCCGCGAACCCAATTTGCAAAACATCCCAATCCGCGCCGAAGAAGGGAGGCGAATCCGAGAAGCTTTTATCGCGAAACCGGGCTGTGTATTAATTTCCGCCGACTACAGTCAAATTGAACTTGTAATACTCGCTCATCTTTCGCAGGATAAAAATTTAATCGCGGCTTTTACAGAAGATAAAAACACATCCGCCGTTCAGGATGTTCATATCCGTACCGCGTCATTAATCTTTGGCATCGATGAAAAAGAAGTAAACAGCGAGCAAAGACGCGTGGCTAAAACTATTAATTTTGGCGTAATTTACGGCATGAGCGCGTTTCGCCTGGCGAATGAACTAAACATCAACAGAACAGAAGCGCAAAATTTTATCAGCGCCTATTTTAATACATATTCGGGTGTACAGCGGTTTATAGAAAATCTTATTAAAAAAACCGAACAAACCGGTTTTGTGACCACAATTTCCGGGCGCCGCCGTTATATCCCGTTAATAAATTCGCGCAACAAGACCGAAAAATCGGCAGCGGAGCGAATCGCCGTAAATACTCCTATTCAAGGGTCAGCTGCCGATATTGTAAAAACAGCCATGATCAGGCTGGATAAAAGACTTATAGAAGAAAATTCAGACGCGCGCCTTTTATTACAGGTTCACGACGAGTTAATTCTGGAATGCCCCGAAAAAAACTGTGACAAAACTGTGACATTAGTTAAAGAAGAAATGGAAAAAGCGATAAAATTATGTATTCCTTTAAGAATTTCTGTTGAAACTGGGTATTCTTGGGGTAATTTTCACTAAATTTAACAATATTATAAATTTGATTTTCCCGGTTTTCCGTTGTACAATACGATATAATAAAAATCATAAATACTATATGGGAGCAGAAAATGGGAAAAACAAAACTTACACCGGTAGTACAAATTGACGAAAAAAAATGCATAAATTGCTACGCCTGTATAACCGGATGCCCTGTCAAATTTTGCATGGACGGATCCGGCGAAGTATTAACGATAAACCACGACATTTGTGTCGGATGCGGAAACTGTATTATTGTCTGTTCCCATAAAGCCCGCAGTATTATAGATGATACAGATACATTTTTTAGAGATTTAAAAAGAGGTGAAAAAATAGTCGCGGTAGTAGCGCCCGCGATCGTCGCGGTTTTCCAGGAAAAGTTCCTTAATTTTAACGGATGGTTAAAATCGCTTGGTATAGAATCGTTTTTTGACGTCAGTTTCGGCGCTGAATTAACTGTAATTTCCTATCTTGAACATATTAAAAAAAATAATCCGCGCACTGTAATCGCTCAGCCCTGCCCCGCGATTGTAAGTTATATCCAGATTTATCATCCTGAATTAATACCTTACCTAGCTCCAGCGGACAGCCCAATGCTTCACACTGTAAAAATGATTAGAGAATATTATCCAAAATATAAAAATCATAAGATCGCGATGATATCTCCTTGTATCGCTAAAAAAAGAGAGTTCGATGAAACAAAAATGGTAGATTACAATGTCACCATGCTCGCGTTAAGAGAGTATATCGATAAAAACAACATAGATCTTTTTAAATTACCTCAGATTGAATACGAAGGACCTCACGCGGAGCGCGCTGTAGGTTTTTCATCGCCGGGAGGATTATTGGATACGGCGGAACGTTTTGTTCCCGGTATCAGGCGGCGAACGCACAAGTCCGAAGGTGTTCACACAATTTATCCTTACCTGGAAGAAATGGTAGAACTTTTACATACCGATGTTGAACTGTCATTGCTTGTAGATTGTTTAAACTGCGAAAAAGGCTGCAACGGAGGACCCGGTACAGGAAACAGCAAAACACCGACCGCGATACTGGAAAATCCTGTACGCAAAAGAAGACACAAACTGGAAGAGTATCATAAACATCAAAAGGGTGAATGGGTTTATAAAAAATATCACAAAACATTGGACAAATTTTGGAAGAAGGATTTATACAACAGAGAATATCTGGATTTATCCGCAAACAACTTTTTAAAAACACCAAATGAAGCTGAACTTACAAAAATTTATCACAGTTTAAAAAAGTTCGAAGCTAAGGATATTTACGACTGCACCGCCTGCGGTTACGGAAGCTGTAAATCTATGGCGACAGCGATTTATAACAATTTAAATAAACCTGAACACTGCTCTCATTATATTCTGGCTCTTTTGCAGGAAGAAATGAAAGTAGAAGAACTTTTGCATATACTAAGCGATCATATAAACAGCGCGACAGAATTAATCGACGGAATTAATACAATCGTAGAAGATTTAAGCAAAAGTATTGATATGCAAGCGCATTCAGTAGAAGAAACATCCAAGAAAACCGAAATAATGGTTAGTTCGATTAAAACAACTTCGACTATATCAAAAAACAAACAGGAAGACATAAAAGAATTAATCGAAAACGCCGCGATGGGTCAGGAATCCATGAGGGGAACAATACAATCTGTACAGGAAATTTCCCAATCGGTAGACGGCATAGCTTCCGCGATAAAAATAATCAGCGCGATCGCGGCTAACACAAACCTGTTGTCCATGAACGCGGCGATCGAAGCGGCTCATGCGGGAGACGCGGGAAGGGGTTTCGCGGTTGTAGCCAACGAAATACGCCGTCTTTCGGAAAGCACAAGGGAAAATTCGCGCAATATTTCTCAGACATTAAAAAATATAATCGACGGAATCGCTGTAACATCTAAACAATCCAATGATACAGACGCGCGTATTACGGAAATGTCAAAGGAAATAAATGATTTCGCGTTAACGATGACCGACCTTATAAACACTTTTAACGAATTATCATCCAATAGCGGTGAAATAACTTCAACACTTGAAAGCCTTAGGGTTCAAAGCAATGAGGTAAAAAATGTTTATTCGCAGATGTTATCGATGACAAAAAAAGTACGTGATTCCATGCATGAACTGACAGAGATCGCGAAGAAAAAAGATTCGATACATTAAATTAAATTCTTACCCTGCCGCGGAAACTGCGCGAAAGGGTAAGTTTATCGATATACTCGATGTTCCCGCCAACAGGCATTCCCGAGGCGAGGCGGGAAATAATTACAGGATAATCTTTTAATGTTTTTTGCAAGTACAAGGCTGTTGTATCACCTTCTACTGTGGGGTTTAGCGCGAGGATTAATTCTTTTACATTTTTATCGCGCAAACGGTTAATTAATTTATCTATGGAAAGGTTAGCGGGACTGACTCCGTCTAACGGCGCGATTAATCCGCCAAGCACATGATAAACGCCTGAAAATTCTTTTCCTTCTTCTATAATGCGGATATCCTGAGCGCTTTCTATAACACATATAATGGAAGTATCGCGTTTTGGATCGCAGCAGACAGAACAAGGGTCGGCTTCGGTATAACCGCCGCAAACGCCGCACTTTCTTATCGCTTTGTGTAAACCAAAAAGCTCATTTGCGAGGGTTGCGGCAAAAGAAGGGTTACTGTCTAATATATGATACGCTATCCGCCCCGCGCTTTTTTTTCCGACGCCGGGCAGTTTGGAAAATAAAATAACAAGCCTGTCTAGCGCGTTACCGTTCACGTTATCCTCTATTGGAAACCCGGAAAATTTGCCATGTTTACACCGCCAGTTAACGCGCCAACTTCAGAACTGATCGCTTCTTTAACTTTCGCCATGCCATCTGTAAAAGCCGCCATGATTAAATCCTGCAGCATTTCTACATCGCCGCCGTCTATTGTTTGCGGCATAATGCGTACAGCTATAACTTCCAATTTGCCGTTAACGTCGATTTCTACCATACCGGCTCCGGCGGAACCTGTCGCCGAAATGCCGCCAAGCTTTTCCTGAAAGCCGCTCATATGCTCCTGGATTTTCTGCGCGTTTTTTAATAAATCAAACGGATTAATATTCATATAATTTCACCTCATGTTTTATGATATGACTGTTCCCGGTATAACCGACAAAACATTTTCCACCTGCGGCGGATTTTCTTTACCGCTTTTTATTGAAGTATTATTCCACATCGGAACATCATCATCGTCATCAGCGTTATTATTAGTAGAAGTCTTTTCTTTCGCGGCAAGCATTTTCTGAAACTCATCGGTTAATGAACGCCCGTCTCCCGAAGGCTGTGTTTTGGGAGCTGTATTTTCTGCTACCGCCGCGGCAGCTGCCGGTACAGAGCGCGGTTCTACAGTCTGCGTGTTTGAAGATGGCGCGAAACTGCCCCCTCTCGCAAGCGCGGATTTTGCCGCGTCTATCGAATTTTTTAGCTCTATAGGAGAAACCCATTTTGTTAACCATGTCAATTTAGAAATCGCTGTTTCAAGGTCGAAGCGAGGCGATACTGAATAACGAATATTGCGGTAACAATCAAGCAGAATATCCAACGCCTGTTCCAGCCTGATTGAATCCAGCGTTTCAAGAGTTTTCGCGCAAAACTGCGAAGGGCGATAACCCAAAAGAGATTCCCTTGTTACGCCATTTTTTACCAATAAAAGACTGCGGTAGTATCCTGTAAGGTCTATCACAAACTGTTCGATAGCTACACCGCTCGCGAGTATTTCATCGGTAAGAGCGAAGGATTTTTGTCCGTCATTTTCCACACAGGAAAGCGAAAGTTCGTTAAGTTTTTCAAGACCGATGATGCCGAGTTTTTCGCGGATCAAATCGCTTCGGATATTAATACCGTTCGCTCCGGCGGAAAATGAAACAACCTGATCAAACAAAGTAAAAGCGTCGCGCATACTGCCTGTCGATTCGCGCGCAATCCAGAAAAGCGCGTCATCTTCCGCCTGGATATTATTTTCGGCGCAGATTTTTTTTAGTATTTCCTGAATTGTCTCAACAGGTATCAGCCTGAAATTAAATTGCTGGCAGCGGCTTTTAATTGTCGCGGGAACTTTGTGCAGTTCTGTTGTAGCGAAAATAAAACAAATGTAAGGCGGCGGCTCTTCTATGGTTTTTAAAAGAGCGTTAAACGCGCTTGTCGAAAGCATATGAACTTCGTCTATTATATAAACCTTATACTTTCCAGCCTGAGGCGGAAATAAAACTTCATCTTTAATTTGGCGCACATCATTTACGGAATTGTTGGAAGCTCCGTCAATTTCGATTACGTCCATACTGGCGCCCTGCGTAATGGCTCGGCAGTTATCACAAAGACCACAAGGACCATTTGGCGCTTTTTCGCAGTTTAAAGAACGCGCCAAAATACGCGCCGCGCTGGTTTTGCCGCATCCTCTGGGTCCGGAAAAAAGATAAGCGTGCGCGATCTGACTGTTTACAAGTGAATTCTTAATAGTAGAAACAACAAATTCCTGCCCCGCCAATTCGTCAAAGGTTTTGGGGCGGTATTTGGAAGCGGTTACTTCGTATCGAGCTGCCATGTTGGTAGTTTATTACGGCAAAGCCAACTGGTCAATATACTTAATAAACAAGATTAGTAAACAGACTTAGTACACACGGAACACGGATTAGCGCGGATTAAACGGATTATCACGGAATTGTTGTTCGATATATTATCTTCGTTCGTGTGGTTCGTGGTAAAACTCTTATTCTTCCTTTGCGTACTTTGCGAGATAAAAATAGGAAATTTCTAAAGAAGAGTTCACGCAAAGACGCTGAGACGCAGAGTTGTTGTTCGAAAACTTTTTTTCCTCCGTGAAAATCCGCGTTTATTGTGTTCCAAGTATTCCAGGTAAAAAAAGTGTTCCGCGTCAGGAGGATCGCGGCGCAGCAAGCTTCCGCTTACCGTTGCTTCCTTCCGGACCTGGCGGGGTTGGGCGGCGCCTGCTCGCACGGTTCCTGACACAGAACAATTAATGTTATTACGCATAGAACAAGTGGTCAAGACGGTAAAACCGGTACTTTTAAAACACTTATAATTTGTTAGACATCAATTAATTTGGTTAAAAATCAATTCAATATAATTAGAAATTCGTTAACGTACTTTTCATTAATAAAAAAACCTCGATACTTAAAATTAATCTTTTTTAAAAAGAAAAAACGGAGGAAAATTATGAAGAAAATTTTATTGGCGGCATTATTAACTGCCTTATTAACAGGAACTGTTTTCGCGCAAAGCATGGGCGGCTGGGAATCTCCCCAAAGCATATCGACACAGGGAAGAATACGCAGCGCGGCGGATGATTTTATAAGACCTGACGCTTATGTAAACATAAGAGACTGGTTCGCGATGGCTTCGTTCGGTACCGCTGGTATGGCGCATTTTGGTTATGGTACTAAACTGGATGATTTATATATCGCTGGTTATTATGGCGGCAATTTCATGAATGGGCTATATCCGTTTAACTACACTGAAAGTAATGAAACAACATGGCCAGGCGGAGAAAAAGTTGTACCAGATTATGGCAGCGCGTTTTTAACAGGAGCTCCAAATTCAATTACAAATAATAACCGTGTCGCCATTCTTATTGGTATAGCGGATATGGGGTTTAGATTTTCATATCATTCAGCTTATCAAGGTTTCAACGAAAGTAATGTAATTGTAGGTGGTTCAAACTACGCGAATTATGAACGCAATCTTGGAACAATAACACCACAATTCGCGTGGTCATTAACTAAAAATCTTACCAGTAATGGAATTAGACCATTCGCGGTACTGGATTTGGGTTTTATCAGTGATTATACAAAAACAGAAATTGCATACACAGGCACATCTCCTGGAGCGACAATTCAAAGATCCGCGAATTACATTCAACCGTCACTAACGCTTGGGCTTGGAGGTTATACATTAACAACTCTGGAAGGCGGTTTTAGAATATCAACAGACCTTGAATATAACCTTATGTTTAGAATGTATGATAATGATTATTCATATACTGACGGTCAAGGAAACAACAAGATTAAAAGTATCAACGGTTTAAATACCGGCAGTTTAACTGAAAATGACTGGATGCAAAATACAATCACGCCATTTTTGGCAGGTCAGTGGAATAATGAAAATTTCGCATTTAGAATCCAGTTCAGACTGCCATTAATATTCAGAAATTCATCATCAACAGAAATGGATGTTTATAATACTTCAGGCGATATAAGAAAAGATGGAGCTGACAGTAGCACCTCCTTCTTTAGTATTAATCCACAATTCCGCTTGGGTACGCAATGGAGAGTTATGCCTCAATTGGCGTTGAATATGGGTGGACGTGTTAACTTTGGTACATATGAAGTTACTACTGTCGAAAGTGAAACATATACAGATGGTATAAAAAATACTAACTCTGGAACAAAAAACGTCACAAGTGAAATGGCTATTGTTCAGAATCAATTAAATCTTGGTTTAACCTTTAATCCAATTAACTACCTTACATTCGAAGCGACAACAGGTGTAGCTATTGGCAATAATATGTCTTTTTTTGGAAATATGACCACTTTTGGTAATTTTATGGTATCCTTCAGATTCTAGTAAAAATCATTCTTTTACCTTTTTAACCAGCATCTAAGAATTTAGGTGCTGGTTTTTTGATAATGGACGTTTGGTCAAAAATACGGTATTATTATAGATGTAATAAATCAATCATTCCTTTAGGAGGAAATTTATGAAAAATTGTAAAATATTGAGTTTTTGTATCATTATTTTAGCTTTAGCCGCGGGTCCCGCGTTTTCACAGATGGAATCACTGGATGAATTAAAAAATACAACAGAATCATTCGCGAAAGCGATGGCTCAAGCGTTGCCGTTTAACTCAACAATCGGACTTAACTGGTCTGATGCCTATATAGGGCAGCTTTTGGATACGCCACCCCGTTTTGGTTTTGGCATTTCAGCGGGAGCCACAATTATAAAATTGGATTTAATTAATAAAATGATAGGTGAACTTGGCGGCGATCAAATTCCTGATATATTGATGGGTTTACCCCTACCCGGTTATACAATCGATGCCAGAATAGGCGGATTTATTCTTCCTTTTGATATTGGCATAAAGGTCGGCGTACTTGATACTTCTAAAATGGGATTTGACCTTCCTGTTGGCATTGAATATTTTCTATTCGGCTTCGATTTTAGATACGCTTTAGTAGACAGCAAAGTAATGCCAATAAAAGTTTCTGTAGGAGCGGGTTTTAATCATCTAAGTGGCGGTATTAATATGGATGTCCCCTTAGGAGAATGATTTGATATTAATGAAACATATTCAATAGGTTTTTCAGATCCAAGATTCGGACTCGCGTGGCAAACCAATGTAATAGAATTAAAAGCGCATGTATCATTTCCACTTTTTGTTATAACCCCGTATTTGGGTACTGGTTTTAGCCTTGGATGGTCAAAAGCCGGTTATTATATAAAATCTGATATTGGATTTTATGAAAACTCTAATAAAGTTGAACTTACAGATACAATTAAAGATTTATTAGAAGCGCTTGGTGTTTCTGAGGTCGGTGATAAAGGTTTTGAATCAATGATTGATACATTTGACTGGAATATGAGGCTTTATGGCGGATTATCTATAAATATGTTTGTTGTCAAACTTGATTTTACCGGAATGTATAACCTTAGGGATTCAAGTCTTGGAGCGACATTAGGATTAAGATTCCAATTATAAACAGATTTTAATTACTTTTATATAATAAAACCCCCCAGGAAAAGGAGGTGAGGAAACCTGGGGAGTCGCTGAGGTACGTAAGTTTCATAAAAATGCTGCTGTTGTACGGATTATTTAAGCGTATATGTCCGCTTAAAGCTTCCATACCGTATCATCAGTTAATACTAACATAGTAATTTTTGGATCAGGGGTCAAGTACTTTCTAACTTTATTGCCCAATATGAACATTTATGACATACTTAAAATATGAATAAAGTCTTAAAAACCTTCCATTCCGGCAGGGCTGTTTTTTTCATGATGATTTTTATCTGTGTATTATTTGGCGCCGCGGTATTAAAAATCGCCGCTTCTGTCATCCTGCCTTTTATAATCGCCGCGTTTCTCGCTTTTGTAATGTTTCCCTTAATTAAACTGCTTGATAAACTTCGAATTCGCCGTACTATATCAATAATACTGGTTGTTATTATTATCGCCACAGGTATGTATGTTTTTGGAATGATACTTTTTACATCCGGCAGAATGATTGTAACCCAAATACCAAACTACGAAGACCGCTTTAACGAAATCTACAATTGGGTAGCGATGATGTTCGAGCTTCCAAAAGACGAAAATTTAACCATTTGGCAGAATCTTTGGGGGCAGGAGGGAATTCGCACATGGGTTCGCGACTTTACAATTTCATCGTCCAACACATTTTTTAGATTTCTTTCCAGCGCTGTCCTTGTAGTTTTGTTTATGATATTTATACTTTTTGAAGCGGGCTTTTTTAAAGATAAATTGATAGCCGCGTTCGAAAACCGTACAAGCCGTATTCATAGAATGGGAAATGAAATTATATCCCAGGTAACAAAATACCTCGCGGCAAAGTTTTTTATATCGCTCGCAAATGGCGTAATCTTCGCTGTCGCGTTTCACATTGTAGGGCTTGAGTTCGCCATTGTTTGGGGTGTTTTGCAATTCTTGTTAAACTTTATTCCAACTTTGGGAAGCATTGCCGCGGGTGTAGGTATTTCATTATTCGCGATTTTGCAATTCTGGCCCGAACCCGCTCCTATCATTATTGTTGTTATAATAATTTTGGTTGTTAATGTTGTACTTTGTAATATTTTTGATCCAAAAATTATCGGCGACCATGTCGGGATTTCTCCATTAATAATACTTGTTTCACTTTCAATTTGGGGATTTCTTTGGGGGTTCGCGGGGATGCTGCTCGCGGTTCCAATGACTGTAATTATAAAAATTGTATGTGAAAATATTCCAATACTGGAACCTGTATCAATATTACTGGGTTCCCGTAAATCGATTTTAGCAAGAAAAGCAGAAAGTGAGAAAAACGAAACACAGCCATGAACCTGGTAGTTCCCTGTTACCCGGATTTTATACCTCTGGATATACAGTTAAAAGATTTTTTACATCCGCGCCTTTCGTTAACATTTGACGGTGTTTCGGAATTTACATTCGCAGGGTTATATCTTTTTAGAAACAGATACAACTACCGTATTTGCCGGGATGTATCAAATAACGAAGACGGCGGTTTTATTATTAGCGGCGAACAACCGTCAAAAAACGAAGTAAAAAAAACTTTTTTTATGACTCCGTGTACCGCGCCAAAAAACGAAACGCTTGAATCTCTTTTTACATCCCACGATTACTGGAAAAATATTTCGCAGTCTGTTTTATCTCCTGTAAAAGACGATTTGGAAAAAAATAACATTTTAATAGAAGAAGACAGGGATAATTTTGATTATTTATACTTCCGGAAAGATTTGGCGGAATTATCAGGAAAAAAATATCATAAAAAGAAAAACCATGTAAATAATTTTTTAAACAGTTATACTGATTATGAACAGCGCGCGATGAACGCCGCTTTAGTTCCCGCCGCGATAGAAATTCTGGATCGATGGAAATCCGATTCACTTCGAAGGAACGGAAACGAAGGCGATTATAAATCGGCGAAAGAAGCGCTTGATTTATATGACACACTCGCGTTAAAGGGTTCTATTTTTTTTATATCTGGAAAACCTGCCGCGTATTGCCTGGGAGAAAGTATAGCAAGGGGAAAAATGTTCGTGATTCATTTTGAAAAAGCGCTTGATGAATACAGAGGTATTTATCAATTTATTAATCAGGCATTCGCGTCGTCCCTTCCTGGATTTTTTACTTTGATAAATCGCGAGCAGGATTTGGGAAACGAAGGATTAAGACAGGCGAAAATGACTTACCGCCCCTGTGATTTTGTAAAAAAATATACCGGAAAAAAATTAATTAATTGAGGTTATCGAAATGACATATCTAACGGGTTTTCACGCCATCGAAGAAAGAATTAAATCAGGGCGTTTATGCGGTCCTTTACTTGTAGCGAAAGCGGGTCCTCGCGCGAAAGAAATTGTCACGTTAGCTGTAAATAACAAGATACGGCTTGAAAGAACAGGCACTTTCGACCTGGACGGTCTAGCTCCCGATAACCGCGGCATTGCTTTACAAATCGAAGACGACGGTGGTCAGGCAGACATAAGTCTTGAAAGTTTTATTTCCAATCTGGAACAATCGAATCGCCCTGACGCGCTTGTACTTATTCTTGATGAAATAACCGACCCGCACAATTACGGAGCGATTCTTAGATGCTGCGATCAATTCGGTGTCGATTTAGTTGTGAGCCGCAACCGCAGAAACGCGAAACACGCTTCGGTAATTTCCAGTACTTCGGCAGGCGCCGTATCGTGGGTCGCGCAAGCGGAAACTCCCAACCTTGTTCGCGCGGTGGAAGATTTAAAAGAGTGCGGCTTTTGGATTTACGGCGCCGACATGGACGGGGAAGCCGCCTATGAAATGGATTTAAAGGGCAAGGTAGCGATTGTACTTGGAAGCGAAGGAAGCGGAATTTCGCGGCTTTTATTGGAAAAATGCGACGGTCTTGTAGGGATACCTTCTCGCGGTAAAATTGATTCTTTAAATGTTTCGGTTGCGGCTGGGGTGTTACTGTACGAAGTGACAAGGCAACGGCACAGCTGAAGCAGTGGCACAGCTAAAACAGTGGCGAAGCTAAAGCATCGGCACAGCTTCAGCAGCGGCGAAGCTAATTTATAAGTTGTTGGCTTACTTTTAATTTGACATCATCGGCATTAAAAGGTTTATGTATATAATCCACGGCTCCCAAAGACAATCCTTCACTTTCGTTACTTTCCTTATTAAGCCCCGTTATAAAAATGACAGGGATCGATTTTGTCTTATCGGATTTTTTAAGTTCTGTTATAACTTCAAAACCGCTCATATCAGGCATAATAACGTCCAGTAATATTAAATCGGGCGAAAATTCGTTTGCTTTTTCCAGAGCCGAAACCCCGTCAGCCGCTGTTAAAATATTATATTCCGAACGCAGTATATGAAATATTTCCATTAAGTTCGGCGGATTGTCATCTACAATAAGTACATTGTACTTCTTTTCCATCAACTACTCCAAAACTATTTTTAATTTTACAAATGAATCCATAGCGGATTTAAAATCAAATTTTTCCATACTTACGATTAATTCACCGCTTCCCGGTATCAAACGAAGTTCGTCGATTAAATCAAGACATTCAGGATCGCCTCTTTTTAATAATGGTTCAAGTTTTTCCAGCAGTTTTTGTGTCGCTGCCGTATCCAATTTTTGTGATAAATCAGAATTATCAGCTGTTTTAGAAACTAAAGGTTCAAGTTCTTTAAGCGCTTCGTTTAATTCTTTTTCAAACTCAGCCATTTGTTCCTGTGTAACCAGGTTTTTGCCGCCTTCCAATTGGTGTTCAATTTCTTCCGAAATTTGCTGCAAACGGAATTTTCCAAGCTGACCGGCGTTACTCCTTAATGTATGCGCCAGTCTGTGTCCAAGTTTTATATCGCCTGTATTTAAGGCGTCTGTTATTTCTTTAAATATATTACGGTTACTGTCTACAAAGTTATTTATCAATTTCCCGCGAAGTTCATCTTCGGCTTGAGCGTTTTTTGTTTTATCTTCTTTTTTCCAATTTATAGGTTTAAAGTATTTCATTAAACAATGCCATAATTCCTGTGATGTAAAAGGTTTTCCGACATAATCAACCATACCGCTCGTTTTATATAAATCCCGATCATGTGTCATAACATTTGCGGTTAACGCCACAATTGGGATGCCGGTATTTAATTTAAGAATTTTTGACGCTGCTTCAAGTCCATCCATAACAGGCATGTGCATGTCCATAAAAATAAGATCAAATTGTTTTTTACCTTCCCGCATTCTTTCAAGCACTTTATCAACGCCTACTTTTCCGTTTTCCGCTACTACTGTTTTAATACCTACCCTGAAAAGATGTTCACATATTACCTGCTGGTTCATAACGTTATCTTCGCATAACAAAATTTCGCCTTCGAATGTAGGTTTGTCAAGATCGCCTTGTATTAATCTTGTTTCCGGCATATTTTCGCGTTCCGAATCTACCGTATCAAATGAAAGTTCAAAACTGAACTTACTTCCCACACCCGGCGTACTTTCAATAATAAGTTCGCCGCCCATCATTTTTATAAGGTAATTTGTGATGGCAAGCCCTAATCCCGTGCCGCCGTATTTGCGGGTAGTGCCGGCTTCCGCCTGTGTAAAAGGATCGAGTACTTTTTTAATTTGTTCAGGGGTCATGCCGATCCCCGAATCTTTTACTTCAAAATACATTTTTACAGAGTTTTCGTGTGTTTCTTTTATAACGGATAAAACTTTTATTATTCCGGAACTTGTAAACTTTTCCGCGTTTGACAAAAGATTCGCTAGAATCTGGCGCAGCCTTACAGGATCGCCTAACGGAATTTTTCCGACAGAAGGTTCCGCGTAAAAATGCAAAAGGAGTCCCTTATCTTCAGTTTTGGGCAGAATCATGGTGCGGCACGCGGAAAAAATATCCGGCAAGCTGAAAGGAACTTTTTCCAGTTCCAGTTTGCCGGATTCAATTTTTGATATATCCAAAATATCGTTAATGATATGCAAAAGCCACTGCGAGTTCTCAAGAATATTGGAAAGATAGTTTTTTGTTTTTTCAGGTATATCGTCACCTAACGCGAGTTCTGAAAAACCTACAATACTGTTCATCGGCGTTCTAATTTCATGGCTCATATTGGCAAGGAACGACGATTTTGTCTGATTCGCTATCTCCGCTTCTTCGCGCGCTTTACGGCGTTCAAAACCGGAAATGGTCAACGCCATTAAATCCGCCAAAGATGAAACAAAACTCTGTTCCTCTATAGTCCAATCGCGCTTGTTCGGATATTTTTCGCATAAATCCTGTTCAACGCAAATAACACCTACCAGTTTTCCTTCTACATGAATCGGCGCGTCAAGCATAGCGCATATATTAGGACCGTATCCGCCGATTGTTATATTAAACTGAGATCTTTTTAAATCGCTTGTGACAATCAATCTTTCTGTTTTTAAACTATTCGCGTATTTTTCGTGCGGTTTTAAATCAAAATCTTCCTGTACGCTTATTTTTCCCGAGCTGCAGTCATAACAAGTAATATTTGTAAGAACATCGGAATTTTCTGTTATATTCCATATACTTACACGATTTGTTTTAAGCGCGATACCTCCCTGTTTTACAATTACATCGGCGGCGTCTTTTAACACACCCGCCGAAATTGCGGGTGATTTTGTTACATTCGCGAGTGTATCGCTTAATTTATGCGCGTATTTGTAATTTTCCGCTATATCACGCGTCTGCTCTTCAACAAGCGTTTCCAAACTTTTATTAAAACGGCGGCTTCTTATTAGAAAAACCGCGACAATTGAAAGCGCGAATAAAAGTAAAGCGGATAAAATTATCAGCATTACCATCAGCGGGCGCTGCGCTTCGGCAACCTTC
>WQXE01000007.1 GCA_009784995.1 Treponema sp.
AAGCTTTGCGCCTTGCCGATGACGAAGCGAAAAAGTTCACTCAAGAACTTGTAAATTCCACACATGAAATGGTAAAATCTTCGGCTCAGCTTATATCAGAAAATATATTCAGCAATGAATTAATGAATATCCTTGTGGAAAAATCGAACGGTACCATTGTCCAGCACATGACGCGCGTTTATCTTAACGGAATATCGTTTCTTTCCTATTATAACAACCTTGTTTCAACATCCAGCGCCATTCAAAAAATGCGAATCGCGTTCGCGGCTAAGTACCGCAATTTTTATCATAAGCTGCTTCCTCACATGGGTTCCGATGATATAATCCTTGAAAGAATATTTTACGGCGGCATGAGAGCGGTTCCTCCCGATTTATATTTTAAATGGGCTGTCGGATTTTTAATTCACGATATTGGAAAAGCCGGCGCTGTTGAATACCATGAAGGCGAAGAAAAATATAACCGCAACATCGTAATCGATCATGTTAAACAGGGTTATAAATCGATCATGAATAAAACTAATTATCCGATGGAAGCAAGCCTTATTACGGGATATCACCATGAATATTACGGCGACCCAGCGGGTTACGGATATTTCCGCGCGTATCTTGAACAGTATAAAAAAGCAAACCCAAGCGCGAAACAGGATTACTGCATCACTTATGATTTGGAACCAATTCTTGACTACCGCGCTTTAGCTTATTTCCCGGCAAAAGTTTTGGAAATAATCGATGTTTATGACAGCGTTACAGACCCGCATCGTATTTACAGAAAAACTATGACACCGGATGAAGCTCTTACAATGATGAGGGAAGAATTTGTGGAAAAACATCAAAAGATTGACGTAATACTTTTTGATATTTTTTCTATGTATGTAAACGACAAAGAAAAACAAAAAGTCGCCGCTTAGTAGTTTATAACAATTATAATATTGCGAAAAAAAGCAGAGAAAATTTTCACGCAGAGGCGCAGAGGCGCAAAGAAATTTTATAAGAGTACCTGGCACCATTTGAATGAGTTTACGCTAATCGTGTGTTAGGTGAAAGTTGCAAAAAGTGTATAAAAAAATATTAAGTTATATATCTCATTGAAAATTAAAATATAAAAAATCAATACTTGTTTAATATTTCGTTAATTTCATTAAATATTTTGTTGGTTGAGTGGTCTATTTGAGTTTTTATTTGAGTTTTTATTTGTTTTTTCATAGAATTTGGAAGACGTGGGAATAGATTTTCAGTATCCAAATTTTCGTTATTATTCTTTGGGTTTGTGAAAAAATGATATGGTTCAATTCTAAGAATATTAGCAATTTTTTCTATCATTTCCATAGAGGGAAATCTTCTTCCAATTTCTATATCCCCAATATAACTGGTTGCAGTATCACAGTATTCTGCCAGTTTCATCTGCGATAAGCCTTCTTTTTTACGAAATTTTTTCAAATTTTGGATATAAATTTGTTTTAAAGTCATTTTTATATGCTAATAGACGAAATATCTGCTTAACAATCAGCAATATGACGTTAGTATATTATTGACAAATATCGTCAATATGCTGATAATATGTATATTAGGAATATAAGAATAATGGAGGTTTTATATGAAAATCGTACTTAAACTTTTAAGTAACATCACTCTGATTATTATAATCGGCTTTTTCATGATTTCATGTGGTGATAATGCAGGTGAAGGTATTAATAATAACGATCTTATTCAAGGTAAACTTACAATTACTAACTTTACTGGTTCTAATGGTCTTACTACTAATAATTTTATAATTGGTGTAGCAGAAAATGGAACTGTTTTTTTAGAATTTAGAGCAGATACAATCGATAAAGGTGTAGAAGTAAAAGGTAATTCTATAACGCTTGATGTATGGGAGTATGATCCTACTAACTGGTCTGCTGAACCTAAGCTATTCACAGGAAATGTCACAATGCCTATTGCAAGTTATCCTGAACCTGGTGCAATGGGTTTTGGCGTAAATGGTATTGTATTAATCGATGCCAATAATAATGATAATATATGGGCAGGTTTTTCGTGGGATTATCTCTTTATTAATAAAACAGCTATTGTCTTCACAAACGGTAATGCAATTATTAATTTTGGAACACAAATGGAAGTTTGGGATTGAATTAATTTAAAATAGAAAAAAATTAACATAAGTTCAACCTTCGCTTAACACACGATTAAAACTAAGGAGACGCAAAGGTACCAGGTACAAATCTCATGCAAACAGCATCTCCTAATGAGCGAAACACATCATCAGGCAGGGAACGCAAAAACCCTGACGGCGTCTAACCTCAACCGAGCCCGTTTAGAGCGAAGGTTCCCCGCTTGATGGCTGCGATCATGGTAGTTGTGTAAGACAATCCATCGCTCTTAACTTAGAAAATATAATATATTTTGAAAAATTACTAAACCACAACGTGAGCGATGGACGAGCTACAAAGTATTATTTCCAATTCAGCCATTCTAGCCGGAATGGGGATTTGCGGTACTGCCTTGAAATTTATTATAATTATAAAAAAACAGTTATTTTTAGAATTAATACAAGCAAATGTTATCAGATATTACTTAAAAATGAACAAAATTGACATTGACATTACGTATTATGTATTTTTATTTGTACCGTTATATAATGGAGAAAGAAGAAATAACTATATTGAAGCGTATAAGTGAAACATTGGATAAAATGTATGAAACAATGCCTAAGCCACAAAGTAAATTAGATAAAATATTTAATTGGGCTTTAACACTTATAGGTATACTTGGAATTTTAGCCATAGTTGATGTAATTCTATCCTGGATTAGAAGTTAGATAGGAGGTAATATGTTTTTCCAACTTATTGTAGGTATTGCATTAGTATTAATTAGTATTTGTCTTTATATACTTGGTCGTCATATTAGAAAACATTCATAAAAAAGTGCCTGGTATTTTTTTTGCTTAATTATTTTCAAACCACAAAGTATTTTTTTAACAAATCCAAATCCAATTCGGGATACACGGGGTACTTTTCCATTAAAGTTTTGACACGGGTATGAACTTCTTCTTTTACCGCCGTTTCGATATTGTACTTTGCTTTGCTGTTTTTTGCCGGGTCTTTTTTATCTTTTGCCTGAGTGGTCGCTTTAATTACTTTTGCCATAAGTTCGCCAAGCTCTGTCATGTCCGCTTCATTCATACCAAGTGTTGTAACGGCGGCTGTTCCAACTCTAATCCCGGATGTATACCACGGACCGTTGGGGTCATTGGGAAGACTGTTGCGGTTAAGCGTTATGTGACATTCGTGTAACGCGCTTTCAGCTTGTCTGCCTGTAATGCCTGTTTTGTCAACATTTATTAAAATAAGGTGATTGTCCGTTCCGCCTGTAAGCACATCAAGTCCGTTTTTCATGCAGGAAGCGGCAAGCGCCTGACAGTTATCTACAACTTTTTTCGCATATTGTTTAAATTCGGCAGAGGCGGCTTCACGGAAAGCGACAGCTTTCGCGGCTATCACATGAGGTAGTGGACCGCCCATTGTAAGCGGACATCCTTTATCCAACGCTTCCGCGAATTCTTTGGTAGAAAGCACAAGCCCGGCTCGAGGACCTCTTAGTGTTTTGTGGGTTGTAGTTGTAACAACATGCGCCCAGGGGACTGGATCATATTCGCCTGTAAAAACTTTGCCCGCTACAAGCCCCGCGAAATGCGCCATGTCTACCATAAAAACAGCGTTAACTTTGTCGGCGATTTCCCTCATTCGTTTAAAATTGATCTTGCGCGGATACGCCGAATAACCTGCCAGTAAAATAAGAGGTGTAACCTCTATCGCCTGTTTTTCAATTTCGTCGTAATCAAGCTGCCCAGTTTCTTTTGAAACAGAATAACTGTAAACATCAAACATCCGCCCCGTAAGATTAAAACGGTAACCGTGGGTAAGGTGTCCTCCTGAATAATAATCAAGCGCTAAAAGCCGGGGATTATTCATAGCGGTTCTTAAAGAATCCCATTGGGATTTATCAAGTTTGTAAATATTTGTTTCGTTAAACTTTTCCAATAATAATGGAAGTTCAATTCTGATGCTTAAGATTGCCCAGTAAGCTAAAAGGTTAGCGTCCGCTCCGCAATGAGCCTGCACATTGGCGTATTCAGCGCCGAAAAGTTCGCGCGCTTCATCGGCGGCGAGAATTTCGATATCATCAACATTTTCATTTCCGGCATAAAAACGGTGGTTTGGAACACCTTCGGCGTATTTATCTGTTAAAAGGTTTCCCATCGCGAGCTGCACTGCCATTGAACAGTAGTTTTCGCTGGCAATAAGTTTTACACGCTTACGTTGATTTTCCAGCTCTTTTACAATAGAGCCGGCGATTTGGGGAGTAACTTTGGAGATTTCGGTTAAAGCGCAAAGGTATGCCAAAAAGTTTGTATCGATTTTATCGTGCGAAACAGCGGCTAGATACGCCGCGACTGGATTATTGTTCATGAGGATACTTTAACATATACCTACTTTTTCTCCAAGCCGATAAAATATGTTTCCATAGAATCACCTCTGCAGGCTTGCGGTTTAAATGTTTTAACAGTTTTAAAAAGCGTCTTTACATGTTTTAAAAGTTCGTCTATGCCATCACCCTGAAAAACTTTCAATACAAGGTTGCCGCCAGGTACGAGAGCGTTTTCAACATAAGAAATAACGGTTTGCGAAAGTTCAAGTGAACGGGCGGCATCAACTAAACGGCTGCCTGTTGTGCCCGGAGCTACATCGCTAATAATTACCCCGTACAAACCTTTGGATAAAATTGTGTTACGCACTTCTTCTGTTGTTACATCGCCTTGAATAAAGAAAAAATTATCACCGTCGAATAAACCTTTATTTTTTGGATCGTTATCAAACTCCCGTGACAAGGGCGAAAGGTCTGCCGCGGCAAGGAAACCTTTGGCGCTATTACCGCTAGCGAGCTTTCGCAGTACATAAAGACTCCAGCTTCCGGGCGCCGCTCCTATGTCCAGTATTCGTTTAACCGCTCCCTTTTCGGGGGTTTTCGCGTGGATATTAAAGATGTTAAACTTTTCATCAATTTCTTTTAATTTATAAACCGAACGGGCGGGATACCCTTCCTTGCGGGCTTTTAATTGCCAAAAATCAGCTTTCTTGTAATCTGCCATTTAATAGATTATAATGGCTTATGAATCAAGAGTATACAGAACAGTTAAAAAAAATCGAAACGCAGTTGGATCACTGGCTCCCAAATAATCCTGAAGCTGTATGGGCAGGAGAAGTTTTTGACGACATCGGGGAAGATATTCTTTCGATAAAAGAAAATGAACAGCAGTCTTTAAATTCACTTCTTACACCTGTAAAAGAATTAATTTACCGAGGCGGTAAAAGATGGCGTCCTCTTTTGATGACGCTGGTTTGCGAAGCGCTCGGCGGCGGCGATGCGTCGGTTCCTCTTTCGCCTCTTATAGAATTTCCGCATAACGCTAGTTTAATTCATGATGATATCGAAGATGATTCCGAAGAAAGGCGAGGCAAACCCGCTATTCACATGCTCTATGGCGTTGATACGGCAATTAATTCAGCTTCATTTCTTTACTTCCTTGCGACAAACTGCATTGAAACCTGCGGTTTAGAAAATAAAGATTATATTTACAAACTTTGGGCAAATTGTCTGCGGCGGCTTCACATGGGGCAGGCGATGGACATAAATTGGCACCGCAATATTTCTACTGTTCCAAATGTCGAAGATTATTATTTAATGTGCAAGTTAAAAACTGGAAGTCTTGCGCGGCTTGCAGTTGAGTTAGGCGCGCACGCGGCAGGCACTCCGCAGGAAAAAGTACAGCTTTTAAGAAAAGCGGCGGACACAATGGGAGTTGGTTTTCAAGTTTTGGATGATGTAAAAAATCTGACAACCGGAAGCCCTGGTAAAAAACGGGGAGACGATGTTGTCGAAGGAAAAAAAGGGCTCCCTATCCTTTTATA
Organism: Treponema sp.; assembly: GCA_009784995.1. Taxonomy (GTDB): domain Bacteria; phylum Spirochaetota; class Spirochaetia; order Treponematales; family Breznakiellaceae; genus WQXQ01. The sequence goes on from WQXE01000007.1 coordinate 5,967, forward strand.
TTTGCAAAAATACCCTGAAAAACGGGATATAGTTTTTTATTATTTTCACGCGGCAAAAGAAGAAGGAGCGAGAGCCCCGGAAGTGGAAATATTAATTGATTTATTAACAGCTTCAGGTGTTTTCAGCGAAGCGGAAGAAAAAGGAATAACTTTATTAAATGAAGCAAAAGAAATTTTTGGCTCTCAGCAAATACATCTTGATAATTTCTTTAAACTTATTTCTTAGGTGATATGTGAAAACGATGTACATTAGCGAAATATGGTCAATTCTCAAAACAAGCCACGGGAACGCTCTATTATTAAAACCAAAAGAAAAAGATGTCGCCGTCCCGATTTTTATTGGCACATTGGAAATGCAATCCATTTTGGTTGGTAAAGAAGGGATGAGTCTTTCAAGACCTCATACCCACGACCTTTTTTTAAACATGCTAGCTCATGTAAATCTTTCGATTAAAAAAGTGGAAGTTTACGAACTAAAAGATGATGTTTTCCATGCTCGTTTAATAATTACAGGCGGCGAATACACAAAAGAAAATCCCCTTGTCCTTGACAGCCGTCCTTCTGACGCGTTCGCCATAGCTGCCCGAAAAAAATGCCCGATCTACATGGCATCTTCTATAATAGAGCAAACAGGCGTCCCATTAACATTTTTTATTGAAGAATTAAAGGAAGAATCCAGCGAAGAACAATACAGGTCATTACGAGAACAACTGGAACAAGCAGTAGCGGAAGAAGAATACGAACAAGCCGCTGAAATCCGTGATTTATTAAAGATACTTGAAAGCGAAGACGATGAGGAAATGACTTAATAGTACCTGGTACATGCGTCACATTACTGCGGTTAAATTCATTGCTTTGAATAACTAATACAGGACGGCGTTTTGCCGGAGTTGAACCATTAGGATCAGGTAAATTTGCCCACCATATTTCACCTCGAATCATTTACCAATCTTCTTCTCTAAGTAAATGGTAGTTTGCGGCTTTTATATCATCGGCAAGATGAGAATCATGGTCTTTGTAATAATTATTTAATTTTTCCGTAATGGATTCTGTCGCTTTCGCGGGAGTAAATGAAAGGATTACCGCTCCCGTTGGAATTTCTCGAGGAACATCAAGAGTAATACGTCGGCTAGAAGGAACATCAATAGTTTGAGTTATTGTCATACAATTAAAGATAACATATAAATGTTCATATTTCAATAATAATTCGTAAAAGCGAACAATTTAAATAATTGCTCATCACTTTAATCTATCGTAGCTAATTGATTCTTCACTTGAAAACGTACCAAAAATGTGGGATCATCACGGACAATTTCAAGGAGACGACGAGACGCTCCATCAGGTTTATTTTTACCGTATTCCCATGCTTCAACTGCTTGAGGAGAAACACCAAGTGATGCAGCAAAAATCACTTGGCTTAATCCTGTCTTTTTACGTATTTGTTTTATATCATCGGGGTTAAAAATACTAACAGGTTTTATGATCGGTTTAAATCTTTTGATTTTATCTTTACCTTGTTGATTATTAACAGCTTCGGATAGTTCTTGCATTATTCTTTTTCTCTTATTGAGAATATATTTTCATAAAAACTATTTTTTTGTTCTTATGTATCGTAGAACAAGTAGTAAAACTCCTAAAACAAGTAGAATAATACCAATAAAAATTAAAACTTCTTTTATAGGAGTATTATCTGCATAACCCCAACCTGCACTCCCTCCTCTAACTATAATACTTTGTCTAGTAGCTCTACCTGGAATAATATATCCAATTATTGTCATAAAAAAACCAATAATTGAAGAAATAATTCCACAGGGTATCATAATACTTTTTCCATTTCGATGCCTTGTCACAAAAGCTATTATAATTATTACAACCCCAACTGGTGGGAATAATAATAAACTGACAATCCCAGAAATCCACAAGATTTTTTCTAGTTTTTCATTTTTATTGTGTTTCTTTATACCAGTACCAGTTTCATTTGTACCTGAGCCTCCAATTAAATTATTCCCACATTTTTGGCAGAAATCTTTCTCTTCTAAAATTTTTACACCACATTTTCCACAAAACATTTTAATTTTCCTCCTGTGTTTTTAAAATTCATATATGCACCTATTATAAATACAATAGGAAGTATAAAATTAATAAACGAAATCCACGAAAAACTTTTCGTAATTGAATAATTAATAATTAAAGAAACAATAGAAAAAGCAATATATATTATTGCAAGAAGCAATAATAATTTTGCTTTATAAATATATTTAGAATATTTAATTCCAAATATACCTATAATAATCATTAAAATACAATTAATAATTCCAAAAATAAAAGACCAAATAATACCTATTTTTCCTCCTGGAAAATCAGATAAATTTATAAGTAATGGAATAAGAAATGCTGTTGAAATAACCCCAATTATTCCAAACACAGAAAAAATAAGAAATATTATTCCAGTTACTTTTAAAATTATTTTACCAGGCGCAGTATTTTTTATTTTATTACCGCATTTTGAGCAAAATTTTAATCCTTCATTTAATTCTGCATTACATTTTTCACAAATCATTTTTTCTCCTTAAAATAAATTGAATTTTTTGGTAATAATCATTTTTTTAACATCTAGATAAACAAATGAATTATTACTGATAATAACGGTATAAATGGTATTGGCAATATTATAGTACCTACTGTTGTTATTAAAGTTTTTATCAGTAAAGATTGCATTATTCCACCAGAATTGCCATTTTCATCAGACGAGTTTGTTTCTATATTTCCTGTGCCATTAGCGCAACCAGCCATAGAAAGTAATATCAATATCGTTACAATCCGCAAAATCACCTTTTTTACTTTTTTCATAAAAAACTCCTTGTATATTAATATTAGACCAATAGTCCACTATTAATAATACTTTAGATTATTAATAATAAATTGTCAAGTATCAATATTGGTATACCATGTGTTTTATGGGAAAAATAACAAAATTTGAACCATTAAGAGCATATTTATCAGCGAATATAAAAGCCAGAAGAGAAGCTTTAAATATAAGTCAGGAAAGATTGGCTGAACTTGCAAGCATATCTGTCCAAATGGTAAAACGGATAGAAGGGCAGCGTACATGGGTCAGCGATAAAATGCTGTTAAATTTAGCCGAAGTATTGGGTGTTTCAGCTTTTCAGCTACTAGTTCCTTTAAATAATGAAAAAACATCAGAAAATTACAGCCTGGTTTCCAGCCTTTTAAAAAACCTTAAACAAAATATCCAAGATGATATAAATAGCCGTTTCGACAGTATTGGCGGTTCCTACGCAAATTAATAAGGTACTATATACCATTTGATAACTTTACAATCAGGTAGGGACGCATAGATCCTGGCGGATTTTAACAGATCACAAGGGGTAGCACCCTGTTGTGTAATTTATAGTATTTTTATTTTAACCACAATATTTTTAGTTCTCCAGCTTCTTCTACATCTTTCATTTCGTCATCTTTGGTAACAAGAAATGCATTAAGGTTTCTGGCAGTTGCAACCGCAAATGTGTCTGCAAGAGACATAGAATAAGAAGTTTTGAACCTTGCGGCTTCTTTGATTATTTCACGCGAAATGTCATGTAGAACAGTTATTGGCGAAGTATAAATACTTTCTAATACTTTATCAGCATATTCTGTACCTTTAATGTAAATCCGATCGTAATAAACTTCCATTACTTGAATAATATTAATAAATAAATGATCAGAGCCGTCATTTGCTTTAATCATTAATTCTGTAACTAAATCTGCTCCTTCTTCCTCATTAAAAAGAGTAATTAAAGCGCAAGCATCAAGAACATAATCCAAAATTATTGTCCTTTTATTTTATATGGATTTTCTTTTATTTGCCCGTTTTCAAACATTTTATTCGTTCGTTTGCGAGAAAAGTATGCATCCATAGTATCAATATTTTTACATGAACCCCTTAAAGCTAAAAGAGGTATGACTTCATTTGGTTTTTCCTCTTTTTTTATGAAAGGAATTACATTTATTTGCACTTGTGCTTTACCTATAGGTATTTGGCGAGGAATTTCTATCGAAAGCTTTCGATCAGCTAGAATTTCTACAGTTTGAGTAATTGTCATATAAAGAATTTAACATAAAAAGAAATTTACAGCAAGGAAAATATGAAAATAAAAAGCCACTTTTCTTGGCGTCCTTTGCGATCTTAGCGAGAGGAAATTGGCAAAGTACCTGGTATCACTTTTTCTTTAAACCGTCGTATAAATGTAGCAGTTAGTAATCCTTCATTTTATAGATAATTTATCATCAAGCAGAAGCGCATAGACCCTAGCAAGGATTTTCGCAGATCACTTATTTCTTGTTTTTTATCAAAAATTATGATAAAATATATCGTATGAATGAATTTACAATTGAATTATCTTTTGATGATGAAGCACAAAAATGGTATGCTCAAAATGATGATATTCCTATTCTTCTTGAGGATTTTTCTCTTGATTTATTAATAAAAAGGGTAAAACTGGCAGTACCTGAAATGCTGGAAATTAATAATTTATCAAAAACCGACATTTATTTGGCATTTAAAATGGAAACACAGGCGGTTATGGTTTAATGGCAGAATATGAAATTATGAAACAGGCTGGTATAAAGTACCATTTTTAATCCGAAAAAATAGCTTTTCTTTGCGATCTTGGCGAGAGGAAATTGCGATATAATATTGCAACTCAAGCCAAAATACATTAAAATATAAGTATGTTGTCTCTTGATAAAAAAGAGCCTAAAACCGCTTTAAAACGATTTTTTGGCGGTGTAACTGGTAATGACATTTTCAGGCTGATAGTGGCTTTATATCTGGTTGTATTGCTAAAACCGGGTCAATTTATAATGGAAATAGTACCCTCAGGCTCCGAACATGGGATTGGCGGGGGTCATTTCCTTGAAGAAGATATAACCGAATCGGAAGACGGGATAATGCTGCTTCCTGTCTCCCTGGAACCCATCGTTTCAGAACTGGAATCGCTGTCAAAGTACCGTTTATTGTTTTATGACTCTCATATCGTACAAAGCGGCGAAAATATCTCGGGACTCGCGGCAAATTTTGGATTAAATCAAGACACGATAATATCTGTAAATAAAATCACAAGTTCCCGCCTTTTACAGGCTGGAAGGGTGATAAGAGTACCAAATCAAGACGGTATCTTTCACACTGTAAGAAACGGCGATACTTTAGAAGCCTTAGCGGAAAGATACAGTGTCGATCAGGAAACAATAAAAATTGCCAACGAACTTTTCTCTGATAATATAGTAGTTGGAAGCGACTTATTTATTACAGGAGCGCGTCTTTCAAGAGAAGCTCTCCAGGAAATTAACGGCGATTTATTTATCTGGCCTGTTAATGGAGCTGTAACATCATCCTTTGGCTGGAGAAGAAACCCGTTTAACAGAAACCAACGCCAATTCCATAACGGCATCGATATCAGGGGAAGTACGGGCACAGCGGTAAGAGCCGCTATGGCAGGACGTGTCACCGCCGCCGGTTGGGATACTGTATTTGGAAACTATATTATAATCAACCACCATTCTGGCTATCGTACCCTTTACGGACATTTAGATAGAATCAGAACAAGGACAGGAGCCTTTGTCGCTCAAGGTGAAAGAATTGGCGATGTTGGTAATACAGGTCAAAGTACGGGATCCCATTTGCATTTTTCAGTATTCAGAAACGGAGTAGCTATAAATCCCCGGCCTTTAATGCGATAATTTCTCACATTAAAAAGATAATTAAAAAGATATAATTAATTAGGATTCTTTCTGGGTCTGCCTCTTTTAGCTTTTGGTTTTTCAATTGGTGTGTCTTCAATAACAGTATTATCAATAATATTATTATCAAGAGAAGAAAACATTGAGGAAAACGGCGAAACAATATCAATATTTACCGCGTTGGGAAGTTCGTCGTTTTCCTGAGATTTTTCTGTATATTCGCGTTCTATTTCCGCTTCACGGATTAATTCCGCTTCGATAGCGAGAGCTAAAAGTCCCTTTTCTCGAACTATTTCTACTTCGCTCGCGATAGCTAATAATCCCTTTTCTCGAACAACTTCTGTTTCGCTTGTAAGAGCCAATAGACCTTTTTGTAAAAGTCCCCTTGGCGCATAAATCGCGGTTTCTTCGCTCGCGAGAATTAAGTCTCTTGCCTCTTCTATATCTTTTGATTTTTCGATATGAACAGCCGCGTCAAAAGCTGAAACAAGGTCTTGAGCCAGAGAATCTTCTGTTTCATCATGTTCTTCTTCTATATCGATTTCTATAAATTCAACAAAATTATGAATGTCGATATTATCAAAATTATCAATTTCTATAATTTGTTCTGTTTCATCATTAATTTCTTCCGCTTCTTCTACACTGTTAAATACTTCCGTTTCATCAACTTCTTCGATGTCCTCTATAATGTCTGTTTTTTTAATTTCTACAACTTCATCAAGTTCTTCTACATCGTCCGTTTGATCAACTTTATCAATTTCCTCGATGTCATCATTTAAATCTTCTATTTCATTAACTTTTTCTTCATAAATATTAACTTTTACTTTTGGAATATTTTCTACTTCAATATGATCTGTGTACTGTTTATCTTCTATATTGCCAAAAATATCATCAATGTCATCAGTATCTTCATAATCTGTAACTTCTGTGTCATTTACATCATCAACAATATCAGTTTCTATAATTTCGATTTCTTTAGTTTTATAAATTTCATTTACTTCTTCGACTTCTTCAATTTCGTTAACTTCATCAATTTCATCAACATCTTCTACTATTTCATCAACTTCTTTTTCATCTTCGACTTCATCGACCTCGTCAACTTCCATTATTTCAACAATTTCTTCTACTTCTGAAACTTCTTCAAATTCATCTACTTCTTCCGCTTCCCGCGCTTCATCTATTTCATTTTCTTCTTCGATTTCTTCAATTTCTTCTGTTTCCTGTATTTCATCTACTTCTTTTATTTCTTCTACTTCATCAATATCTTCGGCTTCTTCGACTTCCTCGATTTCGTCGATTTCTTCTATCTCATCAATTTCATCTACTTCTTCTACATCTTCTGCTTCATCAAGTTCTTCCGCTTCTTCGACTTCTTCGATTTCATCAATGTCTTCCAGATCTTCAGCTTCACCGGCTTCTTCGATTTCGTCTACATCGCTAATTTCTTCTATTTCATCAATTTCTTGCGCTTCTTCAAATTCTTCTGCTTCATCAATTTCATCAAGGGATTCAACTTCTTCGATTTCTTCCAATCCGTCGTCTATTTCTGTATCTTTTATGGGTTTTTCAGCTTTAACTTTTTTAGATACCGGCTTCGCGGTCTTTGAAACTGTTTGACTAGTATCAACAAATACAGAGCCGCTTCCGGATTTTATAACAAGTAATAATTCATCCCAAGAATTATCGATAATATCGTTAATATTAGCGTCCAGGCGGCGGCTTAATTTTAATCCCCGTTTAAGTTCCAAGCGAATTTCGTCACGGCGCTGTTCAAGTTCCAGTATCCATTTCGCTCTTTCCTGAGCGGTTTTATTTACATAAAGCTGTTCAAAAAGGGTATCTCTTAAATTTTTAATTCTGCTTTTAACAAGCGTTACAGGATTGGGTTTTAAATTTAAAACAAAAAAAAGCGTAAGAAAAAAGGTTAAAAACATCGCCAGTTTTAAAATAAGTTTCATCGATTCGGATACAGAAAATAATAAATCATTTATCAGACGTCCAAGATATATACCGCTGTTTGTTCTTGTGGTTATAAGAGAAAAAGAAACTCCTGAATCTTCGGCATCAAGAACAACACGATCTTGTATTTCTTCGTTCCAGATTTCCGCGATTTTTCTGTGAATTTCTGTTTTCGATGTTTGAGGGCTGCCTAATAAAATTCCGGGCGGATTGTCAATTATCGAAATGCTGTCGCTTACTTTAAAACGCCCTTCCGCGATAAGCTTTTCCGCGAGTGACATAACCGAAACATAAAAAAGCGCTGTTCCGCGGTATACATCCATAGAATCGTAAAACGGAAACGAAAAAATAACTCTGTCGCTTTGTTCATCCATTGTAAGTTTAGCGCTATTTCCCGCAGACACGCTTACAAGTTCATAAGGAAGCGCGTTATCATCTTCAGTATAATTACGATAAGATGTGGAACTTGAACTTTGGCTGATAATATCACGGGTTGAAGTTGAATAATGGAGTCTCATTCCATTGTTATCAATAAATTGAACAAACTGAAGTCCTCCCGTAGATTCAAGTAAAATCCCAAAAACTCTGGAACGTTGATAAATATCTTCGGTAGTTTGGTTATATAAAAAACTGCTGCGAACAAACGGCTGGGTTAAAGTTTCTTCAAACTTGCTTTGAAGATCGGATATATGGCTTTGAATTAATTCGGCATCTGTATTATTTTCTGTGACGTATGAATTAACAATCGAAGGATTATAAAACCGTGTCTGGATAAAATTTAACAATTCCGTGTCTGCCAGATAAATGTATCCCGCGAACACAAGTACAGAGACTACTAGCGCCAGAACAGGTTTTAGATAATTTATCAAATTAAAAACTCACTTATCTACAATATCGGCAATTATTATGGTAAAAAAAGATAAAAAAGAGGCTTTTTGGGGGTATTATAGAAGATTATTATTCCTGAGCGTCCAGCGCTTTATGCGGGTTTAAACCGAGATTTTTCATCTGTTCTTCTTCTTCTTTTTGGGCGCTGTATTCGTATCTTACCTGATTCGCTTTGACATATGTGTTTTTTAACGCTGATAATTCTGGTTTTATTCCCTTAATTTTATCCCTATCCGAAGTAATGACATTTGCCTTAAAAAACTCATCCAACGCGGTTAAAGTTCTGTGAAGAGCCTGAACATCTTTAATATTTCTTTCCAAATAACCAATAATCTGGTCTTCTTCCATCGCGGCAAGTTTATTATAAGCGGGTCCTCGTACAAAACTGGTCAAAATTTTGATTTTTTTGTCCAATTCACCCATAAATGAATAAAAATAAACCTTTTCTTTGATGGGAATTCCCTTTGTCGCGTCTAAAACTTCAACATTGTAAATTACTTCCTCTGGTTCAGCGTTTGTAATTTGTCTTATTAATTCTTTTATCATTTCTAAAAAGCTTTTCTTGCGGCTTTCCATTACTGTTTGGTTTTCCGTAAGTTTAGTCGCGATTTCAATCAGCGAATTTGAAGCGCCGCCGATAATTTGAATACCGTCCAAAAGGATTTTCTTAAAATCTACGACCTGCTTAGCCGCTTTAGCTTTTTCCTCTTTTACCATTAAAGAGTTTAAGATCATATCTCTTATATCACTGCTATTACTGGAATAGTCCTCTTTAATAATTTCTTCTATTAATTCTTTATAAAAAGGTGAACCTGGCATTACAGACGGCATCTTTTTCCTGATATTATCCAAATTCGCGTCAGCTGCCGACATGGTTTGAGTAATATTCTGGCGAACGGTTAGTTTGTAAAATTCCCTGTAATAAGTATTGAGTTCTTTTAATATACCCATTGAAGACGCGGTCATTTTTGAGAGTCTTGAAAGGCTTTCCGCGATAATGCTGAGAGTAAGCGTATCAACACCCACTTTAGCGTGAACAGTCATGTCAGAAACCGCTTTTGTCATAAGCGAAGGCGAATCAGCGTTAAAACTAATCCAGTCAATATACCGTAAAAGCCCGACAATCCTCTTTATGCGGTCAATATTAAGAAAATCCACACCTAATTGATAAAAGTTAACTAAAAAGTCTAACTGGCTGTCAAAATTGGAAAGGCGTACTGAAAGTTGTTCCAGCCGCTTGGCTTCGTTAAAATTATCTGTTTCCGGCACTTCTAATTCACTTATTTTGGTTTCCTGCTTGTAAGGATCTTCGTTTATCAACTTTTTCTTTAAATAAATACCATATAATGAAGCGAAAGAAACCTGATAAGTGCGAAGATTTTCCTTAAGTCTTACCAATTCTGACCTTTCCAGCCAGTCTTTGCGTGCCATTAGAACCTGTTGGAGCGTATTTATGTAACTGGTAATATCCATTTGTGCCATTTCTTTAAATTATGATGTATTTTACAGAAAAATGCAAATAATAGGGGAAAAATATTATAAACAACTACCTAATTTGACCTTTTCCACTTAAAAACGACATATTCAATATGAATGATATCTGACACTTTTTTTAACTTTTTTCCATTCTCGGTCATGCGCCACGCGTATTCGCGCCATATATAGGTATGAAAAACTTTATCTTAAAATCACTTATCGTTCTTGTTTTTTCCGCTCAGTTAGTTTGCTGCGCGGACAGGTTCTCTTCCAAATACATTTTGGAACTGCCGCCAATACCCGATTCCTGGGAATTTTTGCTTGGAGAGCCGAAATGGCGTGTGGAATGGATCGATCAAAACGGTTATAAACAAACGGCGGATATAACCGGGAGTAATCTGGAAATTGAACTGCCGTCAACCTGGACAAATCCCGTTACAGCCTGGCCTTACTGGTCCGAACATAACTTGATTCCGGGGTTATTCAAACCCGCGGGGGCTTTATTCCCGTATGATGTTCGCGGTAATAAAATTTACCTAAGCTGGGAAGCGGGACCAGATTCAATCTTTTATTGGGAGTTAATTTACGCGCAGCATCAAATTTATTTAAACACAGGGCAGATTAATTCAAGAAACCCCGCGAACTTTGACTGGCAGCGTTTTCGTGAACTTTTTGAGACAGATTCATTAAACGAAACGGTTCGACAAGACCCCTGGTTAATAAACTGGAGTTTTGTCGCGGAAAGAACTACAGCAAGTAATTTTGACAGACGCCGCCTTACCGCCGAAGCGACAGAATTGAAAAAAATTGATGTTCCTTCAGGTTTATGGTACGGCTGCTCTCCTTTTGAAAAACCTTATTTCTTTAATGAAGGAGAAACCCCTGTTTTCCCTGTTCGCCCGGGTATGAATGTTTGGGTTTCAACCAAAGGGATACTGCGCGTTAACGGAAACGCCTGGGTTTTTATCAGCAGAGAAAATAATTAAATAAGGAGATAAATATATGGTAAAAATTGAAGAAAAACTGGATAATATAAATAAGACACTGGAAAAAATGCTGGATGTAATGGAAAAACCGGAACATCGTTTTATTAAGGCATTAATAATAGGTGGAATGATTGTCAGTATTTTTGGTATAATTAATGAGATAGATACGATAATAAAATGGATTAAGGAGTTTATATGGTAAATACAATTATTCAGCTTACCGCAAATATAATTCTTTTAACCCTCTGCATAACACTTTTAGTAAGACGGCGGTATTAATAATAAAATATCATGAAAAAAATATTTTTTTTACCATTACTATTTTTTCTCGCTTTTTCCGTATGGGCGCAAAATAGGCCAATATATACAGGACTTAATAACGAAGAACAGCTTTCTTTTGTCGGTATGATGATGGCGGATCTTCTTGAACAATATGGTCCGCCAAGAACGGTTGTCGCCGAAAGAGGCGAGGAAGTTTGGCAGGACGATGTTGTTTTCCAATACAATGGCGCGGATTTTTATATATACAGGGATCGTGTTTGGCAGGTTAAGTTCGCCTCAACACAGGGCGTTTCAAACGGAGACAGAAAAACAAATGTAATGCGAGCGCTTGGAAACACGGTGGAAGATAACGGAGACCACGTACTGCTGCCTATAACCGGCAAAGACTGGCCGTTAATGTTAAGGGTAAATTTTAGTAATACAAGTAATTCAGGACAGGTTACCGCTATATATTTATACCGCCCTGATTTTTAATTTATCAGGAAGTAAAAATGGCAAAAATCTGTTTGTGCCTGACAGCTAAAACAATAAAACGAAATTTAGAAATCCTAAATAAGTACCGCATGTACGCTGATTTGGTTGAATTGCGCGTGGATTGTTTAAATCCAGATGAATGTTTATATATACGCCGCTTCCCCGAACTCGCGGGGCTTCCGGTTATTTTAACAATCAGGCGCGATATAGACGGCGGATATTTTAAAGGCGGCGAAGGAACAAGGGTAAAATTACTCGCGAACGGATTAGCTTTCGCGAATGCCGATTCAAGACATAATTTCGCGTATGTAGATATAGAAGATGATTTGGAAGTATCAAGCCTGGAAGAAGCCGCCCGAACCTTTGGAACAAGAATCATAAGATCGTTCCATAACACAAGCGGTCTTATAGAAAATATTCCCGGTAAAATAAAATCAATGAGACGGGCGGGAGATGAAATTGTAAAAATAGCGGTCGCGGTAAAATCCATAAATGATGTTTTAAAAGTTTATGAAGCGTCCAGATCAAAATCCGAGAATCAAACTTTTGAAAGTTATGAAAAAATAATGGTATGCATGGGACATTACGGAATTTGTTCAAGAATACTGGCGGAAAAATTTGGCTCTTTTCTGACATACGCGAGCGCGTTGTCCGAAAACGAAACACCCGGAGCTCCGGGTCAATTGGATGTCCGGGAGCTCGCGGAATTATACCGCTTCCGAAAAATAAAAGAAGAAACAAAAATATTTGGTATTGCCGGATACCCGTTAAAATCCAGTGTAAGCCCGTGGTTTTATAATACTGTTTTTGGTCTTGAAAATACAAACGCGGTTTATGTACCCTTCCCTGTCGACTCTGTAACAGATTTTTTAAAACTTGCCAATGAACTTGATGTACAAGGATTATCTGTCACCGTACCTTACAAAGAAGCTGTATTGGCGGGACTCGCGAGAAGCTCAGTCGCGGTTCAATCAATTGGAGCGTGTAATACATTGTACCGAAGTAACGGAGAATGGTTTGGCGACAATACCGATTGCGCCGGATTTTCCGCGTCTCTTTTGGAATTTTTAGGCAGAAAAAATTTAAAACATAAAAAAATAACTATAATAGGAGCGGGCGGCGTCGCGCGCGCTGTCGTGTCAGAAATAAACCGTTTGGGTGGAAAAGCTCTAGTATTAAACCGTACTGTTCATAGAGCTAGAAATATCGCGTCACAATATAAATTTCGCTGGGGAGGATTGGACAGTCAGGGAATTGAAACAATGGCAAAATATAACGATATAATAATTCAAACAAGTTCTGTCGGAATGGAAGGATATATCGCTACTGACCATCCAGATCATTCAAACGATCCTTTGGAACTTTATTCATTTACTGGAAAAGAACTGGTGATGGATTTAATATACACTCCACCCGTTACGCCATTTTTAAAAAGAGCCGCCGCCGCGGGATGCAGAACAATAAATGGTTATGATATGGTTATACGTCAAGCTTGTTTGCAATACGCCAATTTTATGGGAACAGAAATTCCGCAGCAGCTTTTATCTCGGATAAATTCAATGGGAGCAGACGCATGGAACAAGATACGATCAAGCTGATGAAAGAAATGGCTGGCAAAGCCGCTGTAGATAATATGGTAAAAAGCGGAATGAAACTTGGTCTTGGCACAGGTTCCACCGCCATTCACGCGGTTCGCAGAGTAGGAGAATTATTGGCGTCAGGCGCATTACGCGACATTTGCGCGTTCGCGACGAGCTTTCAAACAGAAATTGAATGTGAAAAACTTAATATCCCCTATTTTTCATTAAATTCAAAAGAGTTAGCGTCAGGATTGGATTTAACAATTGACGGCGCGGACGAAGTAGATCCGCTGAACTGCCTTATTAAAGGAGGCGGAGGCGCTTTATTAATCGAAAAAATAGCGGCTTACGCTTCAACAGAATATGTAATAACTGTAGATGAATCTAAATTAACAGATCAACTTGGAACAGGTTTTCCAGTCCCTGTAGAAGTTATTCCTGCCGCGAGAATACAGGTAACAAGGGTACTTGAAAAACTTGGAGCGAATGTTATACTTAGAGAGGCAATTAAAAAAGCCGGGCCAGTTATTACTGAACATGGAAATATAATTCTGGATATCCGCTTCGGGTCTCCAATAAAATCTTCTTTAATGGAAACAGAATTGAATCAAATCCCCGGCGTTGTAGAAAACGGTTTTTTTTGCGTTAAAAAACCAGTCGTCTACATTGCCCGTTCCGACGGAACGATAGAAACAAGACTGGCGTCTTAACCTGAAAGCAAAAAAAATTCAGATAGTCAGTCAAGGGGAAAAAAATGAAAGAAGATGTAAAAGAAATCGCCGCAAGGGTAAAAGTACTGCGGGAAATTTCGGAAGTTAGCGCCGAAGCTTTATCTAAAGAACTTGGTTTTGATCCAAATGTATATACCGCGTGGGAATCAGGAGAAAATGAGTTTTCTTTAGGAGCGCTTGTCGAAATCGCGGCTCACTTTAAAGTAGATTTATCAGAATTAATAAGCGGTAAAGCGTCAAAATTAAAAACTTACTGCGTTACGCGATCAGGGCAAGCTCCACAGGTAAGCCGCCGCCCGATGTATGACTACTGGAACCTGGCTTACAATTTTCACGGCAAAAAAGCGGAACCATTTATTGTTGAAGCTGCCGCTGAAACCGAAAGTAAACCAATAAATTTAAATACACATCCGGGTCAGGAATTTAATTATGTACTGGAGGGGCGGCTGCTGATATCGATCAGCGGCCATGATATTGAACTCAATCCGGGCGATTGTGTTTATTACAATTCCACCGAGCCGCATGGCATGAAAGCGCTTGGAGGAAAAACAGCCAGATTTTTAGCCATAGTTTTTTAAAATAAAATCAAGGTGCCAAACTACAGTATGGCACCTTGTAAGGAGTTATTTATGTCACTGCTTGACAAATATTTGCCAAGAACAGATTTTGAATCCTACGAGGATTTCTATAAAAATTATAAAATTAATATCCCAGAAAATTTTAATTTCGCTTACGATGTAATCGACGCGCTTGCGGAAAAAAAACCAAACGAGCGCTCTTTACAATGGTGCGATGAAAAGGGAGCGGATGCGGCATTTACTTTTGCGCAAATGAAAGACCTTTCAAACAAAGCCGCTAATGTATTAAAAGACGCCGGAATCGGCAAGGGCGATCCTGTAATGCTGGTGTTAAAACGCCGCTGGGAATACTGGCCTGTACTGCTCGCGTTACACAAACTTGGAGCCATAGCTATCCCTGCGACTCATCTTTTAACAACAAAAGATATTGTGTACAGATGTAATGCCGCCGACATCAAAGGAATTATTTGTGTAGATGATCTCGAACTTACGCAGCGTATTGATGAAGCTTGTCTTTCGGTATCATTAAAATACAAAGCGTATGTTCGCTCGGTTCACAATTTGGATAGTCAAATAAATGTATCAGAACAATGGGTTGATTTTAAACCATTAATGGAAAAAGCGTCCGTCGATTTTTCCAGACCGTCCAACGCGAGTACCAACTCAGACATCATGCTTCTTTATTTTACATCAGGCACAACAGGAATGCCAAAAATGGTACGTCATGATTTTTCATATCCGTTGGGGCACATCGCTACGGCAAAATATTGGCATCGAGTTGTACAGGAAGGATTGCACCTGACGGTCGCTGACACAGGCTGGGCAAAAGCCGCCTGGGGATGTATTTACGGACAGTGGCTTTGCGAAGCGGGTATATTTATTTACGATTACGATCGTTTCGTTCCTTCCGCAATGCTGGAAATAATGAGCAAATACAAACTAACAAGCTTTTGCGCTCCTCCTACGATATATAGATTTTTTATTAAAGAAGATCTAAAAAAATATGATTTTTCCGCTTTAAAACATTGCAGTGTGGCGGGCGAACCATTAAACCCGGAAATTTTTGAAAAGTTTTTAGCCGGCACAGGAATAAAATTGAGAGAATGTTACGGACAGACAGAATTGACTGTTTCTCTTTGTACATGGCCGTGGCTGGAACCAAAACCGGGCTCCATGGGTAAACCCGCGCCGGGTTACGACATCGACCTGGTAAGAGAGGACGGCACTTCCTGCGACATGGGCGAAGAAGGTCAGATTGTTGTAAGAACAGACAAACGAAAACCCGATGGAATGTTCGGCGGTTATTACCGTGACAAAGCGCTTACAGACAGTGTATGGAACAATGATGTATACTATACAGGAGATGTCGCGTGGAAAGATGAAGACGGCTACTACTGGTTTGTAGGGCGCAACGACGATGTTATCAAAAGTTCCGGTTACAGAATCGGACCGTTTGAGGTAGAAAGCGCGCTTATGGAACATCAGGCTGTACTTGAATGCGCCATAACAGGTGTCCCCGATCCTGATCGAGGAACCGCTGTAAAGGCGACTGTTGTGCTTGCCAAAGGTTATGAAGCGTCTGAAGAATTAAAAGTGGAATTACAGGAGCATGTGAAAAAAACAACAGCTCCTTATAAGTATCCGCGAATTGTGGAATTTGTCAGCGAGCTTCCAAAAACGATAAGCGGAAAGATTCGCCGTGTAGAAATACGCGGAGAAGACAAAAAGTAAGTATCAAAAAGGAGAGAGGTATGGACTTAAAAGAACATTTAAAGGAGATATCCGGTAACGATTATATTGACCCGGAATTATTCACAAAGTTCAGTGTAAAAAGAGGTTTACGCAACGATGACGGAACAGGCGTACTTGTAGGTCTAACCCGTGTCGGCGATGTACACGGCTATGATGTTAAAGACGGTAAAAAAACCGCTGTTCCCGGTAAACTTTTTTACAGAGGAATTGATGTTGAGGAAATCGCCGCGGAAGCGTCGAGTAAAAATCAATTTTGCTTTGAAGAAACAATTTACCTTCTTCTTTTTGGAAAGCAGCCGACAAAAAAACAACTTGAAGATTTTAACAAGTTGATCGGCGAAAACCGCCCGCTGCCTAAAAACTTTGTGGAAGATGTAATTTTAAGAGCGCCATCACGCGACATTATGAATAAATTGGCTTCCTCGATTCTGGCTCTTTATCCATATGACGAAAGCCCCGAAGATCAGTCCCCTGAAAATGTGCTTCGCCAGTGTATCGAACTTATCGCGCGCTTCCCAAGTATCGCCGCCTATTCTTACATGTCAAAAAAACACAACTTTGACAGGGAAAGTTTGATCATTCACCAGGTTGATCCTTCATTGTCCGCGGCGGAAACACTGCTATCGTTAATAAGACCGGACAAAAAATACACACAGTACGAAGCGCAGCTTTTGGATCTGGCTCTTGTATTACACGCGGAACACGGCGGTGGTAACAATTCAACATTTACTGTACACGTTGTAACTTCTTCCGACACAGACACATTCTCCGCTATCGCCGCGGGTATTGGTTCTCTTAAAGGTTTTAAACATGGCGGAGCAAACTCAAAAGTAATCGAAATGATGGACGACATCAAGAAAAATGTTAAAAACTGGGAAAGCGAAGAAGAAGTATCAGCATACCTTGAAAAGATTTTAAAAGGTCAAGCTTATGACGGAACAAAACTAATTTACGGACAGGGTCACGCTGTTTATACAATTACAGACCCAAGAGCAAGCTTGTTACGCGACAGAGCCAAAGCATTGGCGGAAGAAAAAGGCATGATAAAAGAATATAACCTTCATTGTTTGATCGAACAGCTTGTTCCGACAGTGTTTAAAAAAGTAAAAGGCTCTGATAAAGAAATTTGCACCAATGTAGATTTCTATTCCGGTTTTGTTTACAAAATGCTCGGTATCCCCGAAGATTTAAACACGCCAATTTTCGCGGTAAGCCGAATAGCCGGCTGGTGCGCTCATCGCCTGGAAGAAATTATCGCGGGCGGCAGAATTATCCGCCCCGCTTACAAGTGCGTACAGCCTCAGTTGCAGTACACAAGTGTAGACAAAAGATAAATTAAAAGTGTCCGCGGATTATTCATACTAAAGTATGCGCAGATTAAAATTCTTTAATTTTGTGTTAATCCGTGTCGTTTAGTACGCAATCCGCGGATTCCATTTTAACATCAAACCCATTTAATATTAAAATTTCAGGTCTGTATTCAAAATGCATTGTATCAATCAAAGCCCAGTTGCCGCCCCAGATAAAACCGTATTCTTCAAATATTTCTATAACTGTTCGCGGCGGCAAATAAAAATTATCAATATTAAACGCTGAACTTCTCGCGGAACCGCCGCTTTCGTTCCATCTCCAATAAGTTTGGCGGCCTCTTAAATCTCTTGGCAACAGGTCAATCGCGGTGCCATAAGAATGATTGCTGCGCCTGTTGGTTCCCGCGATTACACGCCATGTCCAGCCAAAACTCGGCATACCTGTATGAAGTTCATCTATCCATAAATTAATGGAATTATCAAATACAGCGGCGGCGCCAATACGCGCGGATATAATATCCAACTTTGAAACTATTTTGTAGTGAACAAGCATTTTAACGCCGAAAAATGAATACTTTTCCTGTAAATCCCAACTGTCATTTTCTGTAGGTGAATTATGTAAAGCGTCAAATAAAAATGAAGAGCCTACAGAATAAACAGGGTTATTTATAAAAATACGTCTTTGAGCTTCCGTACCGGCGAAAGGATAAACATAAAAATCATAAGGAAGAAAATTTTCCCATTGTTCACGCAGACGCTCAGGCAGGAAACGTCCGTTGGCATAAAAAAAACGTTCGCCGTTAACCAGCATTGTCCAGTCGTCATCAAAGAATTCGATATCGGTTATCTCATTAGGATACGCCTGAGAAAAAGCCAGCATTATACTGTATTGCGCTTCCAGATCATCGGCGATAAGTAAAGTTGAAGGTACAGGTATTTGTTCAGACGCCCGCAGATCAAGGCAACCTGTCAAAAAAAGCGGAATAATAAAAAATAATATTAACGCGTTTTTTAGCGCCATCACATATTTAATTGAATAACAAATCTGTTATTCGTCAGCTTCCTGTACCTTAAATTCGGCGCGCGCCTTGATAACATCGTCGGCTATGCGTCCTGAAATCGGAGCGTAATGACTGAACGCTACGCTAAAGGAACCTGTTCCTGAAGTAATCGAACGCAAGTCTATCGAATAACGAAGAAGCTCGACATGAGGAACTTCGGCGCGAATTTCAGCGATACCGCCAGTAGAATCCTGACCTAGAATTTTACCTCTCTTTCCGGAAAGGTCGCTCATAACATCGCCAAGATATTTTTCTTCGACAAATACAGTAAGATTCATAACAGGTTCAAGCAGTGTGGGAGACGCAAGTTTCATCGCGTCACGGAACGCGCCGCGGGCGGCGATTCTGAACGAAAGTTCGTTTGAATCTACAGGGTGATATTTACCGTCTACTACTTTTACTTCAACGTCAACAACAGGATAACTTGCCATTGAACCGTGTAACATTCCTTCGACTATACCCTTTTCTACGCCGGGTATATAGTTTTTTGGGATCGCTCCGCCGAAAATAGCGTTAACAAATTGATAACCTTCGCCGCGAGCGAGCGGTGCGACTTCAAGCATTACCTTTCCGTACTGACCGTGTCCGCCTGATTGTTTTTTGTGAGTGTATTCAGCGTTTGCTTTTTTTGTGATAGTTTCACGGTACGCGATACGAGGAACACGGGTTTCAACTTCTATCTTTTGGTTAGCTTTTATTTTATCAAGAATAATATTTATCTGTAATTCGCCCATTCCGGAAATAACAGCTTCTTTTGTTTCTCCGTTATAATTGAAGCGGAAAGTTTTATCTTCTTCCGTGGCGCGAACAAGGAACTCGCCTAGTTTGTCTTCGTCCTTCTTCGCGAGCGCGTTTACCGCGACCGAGTGAACAGGTTCCGGTAAAGCCAGCGGCGCGAAACTTGGACCGTCGGATGCTGCCAATGTATCGTTAGTTTTAAGTGTGGCGGCTTTGGTAATAATACCGACATCACCAGCATGCAACTCTCTTACTTCTTCAAGCTTTTTACCCTGGCAGGTATAAAGTTTACTGATACGTTCTTTTTTATTTTCAGATACATTGATTGTTTCAGA
>WQXE01000008.1 GCA_009784995.1 Treponema sp.
ATATCTCCTAATTATTTAGTAAGCGGGTTAACAGAAGATAAAATTACAGAAAAAATACATAAAATATTTTTATTTTTACAAAAAATTAAACTTCCAATGAAAAAGGCAATCAGTAAATGGGAATTAATGATGAAAGACATTGGTTTAACAGACGATGATTTAAATAATATTAATGCTAATATGTTAATAATGTACGCTGAAAATGATCTTATAAAGGAAGAGCATATTTTAAAAATGGCAGAATTAATAAAAAATTGCGCCTTAATAAAAATTAAAAACAGTACACATATGAATATAATCAATAAAGAAGAAACGATAAAGAATATAATGAATTTTTTGAAATAGGTCACAAACCATTCACTTTCCTTCTATATAGTTGCCACTTTCCCTAAAATTTTCCCAAAAAAAATTTAAAATATTTTTCATTTTTTTTCATTTTCGGTCATGCAAAACGCGTAGTTTGACCCATATATAAGCAAATCTTTTTTTAGGAGTTGCTTATGAAATCTTTATTTTATCTTTTGACTTTTGCCGCTGTCACGTTTTGTTTTTCAGCGTGCGCTCTTTCCGCGTCTAAGACTACTAACGCGGAGCAGATCAACTGGGCGGCGAAAGGGCTGCCTCCGCCTGCCGATGGTGTAGCTTTGACTTCGCTTTTACAAAAACTGGACGAGCTTGCCGAGCTTGAAAGAGCGGGTACATGGATTCAAGGTATGGCTTTATCAGAATCCGGTATTCGAGAAAACGCCGGCGATTACGCCGGAGCTGTGGCTGCGGCATACAAAGAATTGGCGCTGGCTTACGGCAGGGGATTCATTCAGAAATCTGATCTTGAAAACGGCCTTTTAAACCTGCTTGCCGTAAAAGGTGATGAGAGCGTTACAGTCGCCGCGAGTTCGATTCTCGCTTTTTTAAATGAAAAGTGGGACGAAGCAGGCACTGGTCTTATGTCTCTTTTTAATCATTTGGAACTGGATGAACCTGACGGGTTCGGCAGATGGATGATTCTTGTCTGCGCGCTGGAAAAAGACAAAAGTGATAAACGCGCGGGCGCGGCTTACAGATCAATTCGCGCTCGTTACGCGCAATTTCCGGAGTACTGGTACAGGGGAGCAAGGGTTTTTTCCGGTATTATCGCGGCGGAGTTCGCGGAAAATTGCATCAACTCTTCCCCGCAGGGACCTTTCGCGAACGAATGCCGCTTAATACTCGCGTCTCATACAGGTTTAAATCCTAATGATGGTTTATCAATTAAAACCAAGCTGGAAATTGATTCGATTATTGCTCAATCGGTAAATTCGGGTAATCCGCAAGTTTTGGATTCTTTATTCTCGTTAATAAGTCTTCCTGATAATCCGTACACAGTTTATGCTGTCGGTATTTTTTGCTCTTTAACAAGTTATCCGGGATTCCGTGATTATTTTAATTTGCAGGCAGCCTCCGCCAAAGGTCGTTTGTTTGAACGGCTTTCCTATATTTGCCGCAGTTAAATTAAAGGAAGGATTTTTATGAAAGTTTATTTGAATAAATCGACGTTATGCAAAACCATATTAATTCTCTTTTTTATTTGCGTGTTTTGTATTTCATGCGATAAATCACCGGATGAAAATACAATACGGCTCTATGTACGCGCTAGCGACGCTTATGCCCAAGGGTGTTTTTTGGAAGTTATAGAAATTTTAGATGGACAAGAAAACTTTCCGCCCGCTCTTATATTACGCGCAAAAGCGGAGTACTTTTTCGGCGATTTGGAAAACGCGGAAAAATCCTGCCGCAGGGTTATAAAACTGCGTCCTTCATCATTTGAAGCGGGTTTATATCTGGCGCGTATTCTTCGTGAAAACGGCGATTTAGCGGAAGCGCGTTTAACAGTTCACGAATTGTTAGCTGACAATCCACAGGATATTCGCGCCCTGCGGCTTGCCGCCGAACTCGCCTGTGACGAAGAGAAATTTGACGAAGCCGCCATTTTTCTTGATAGAGCGGCTGAATACTCGGCGGAAAGCGCGATGGTTCTTTTGGATAGAGCAAGATTGTATTGGATAGCGGGAAAAAGTGAACATGCTCTTGATGATTTAAGCCGGGCGAAAGCCATGCTTCCCTGGGATACGCCGCTTCTTCGTTCAATTGTAAATCTGGAAAATATAATCAAGGAGGTTATGTGATGAAGATGCAACTTAATGTCATCATAATTTTATTTTTATTTATTACTGTAAATATCTTTTCAAATAATGATGACGCGAAGTACGAAACATTGACATTCGCGCAAGCTGCTTCTCTGGCTGTAGCGGCATCCGCCGATTTGAAACATTCATACGCGTCACAAGCCGTAATGGAAGGCGCCTGGAAATGGGGTTTGCGCGAGTACTTTCCCCGTATAAATATTAGTATTTCAGAAAATGATCGTGTGCAGCAGTACGGCGCGGATAATTTTATGAAAAATTACGGACTCAGTCTGGATCAATTAATTTGGGACGGCGGCAGAACTTCAATGTCGCGAAAGCTTGAGCGCGCGGAATTAAATCTTTCATCATCAAGATTGGACAGAATGGCGGGTGAAATTGCCGAATCAGCGATTGCCGTTTATCGGAATATATTATCTTCAAGAAAAATACTTGAAATAAAAATCGCGGCTCTTAGTGTCCTTGAAGAACAAAAAAGAATTTTAGGCGAAGAAGTTCAGCTTGGGTTAGCTCTCTCAATTGATTTGGCAAGCGCGGATTTAAGTCTTGCTGACGCAAAGCTCGACATTACTTCTCTTCAGCTTGACCTTGATGAAATGGAAAAACAATTCGCTGAATTACTTGGACTTGATTCTCTTCCAGTTTTGATTGAAAAAATTGATATCAATCGAACTGTGATATTTCCTGCCGCTGTGGCTGCATCGGCTTTGGCAAGAGAAAAAAATCCCGATTTAATCGAAGCTCGTCATTCAATTTATAAAAAACAAATGGAAGTTAAATTCGCTTCCAATTCATGGATACCATCACTGCGTTTAAATGGTAATTTCGGACTTAGCGGGCAGGGTTATCCGCTAACACGGTACAACTGGTCTTTGGGAGTCAGCGTTGAATTTTCAAGCCCCTGGTTTCAAAACCGTTTTGGAGTTCAGACAGGATGGGAACCTCCCTTTGACAGAAACGCTATGCTTCAAAATAGTTTAACTCCCTTGCCAAACCCCGCGGCAAGTTACGGAACGGATCAGGCAAGGATAGCGCTTTCATTGGAACAGGAAAAATACGAAATTGTACTTGAAAGGATTGGGCGAATCGCGGCAGCCGCTATAGAAAAATGTATTCTCGCGAATCAAAAAAGAATTTTGGCAATCGAAGCTGCCGCGCTTGGAAAAGAGCGATGCCGTATAGAAGAAATTCGGCTTGGACTTGGGCATATAACAAGACTTAAATTGATGGAAATTTTTATCGAACAAACTCAAAGGGATACAAATGTTGTACAGGCCGCGATTTCTTTATTGGAAGCTGAACGCGAACTCGAAAGGCTTTTAAACCTTGAACCCGGTAAACTTGGAGAATTTGCAGCTAACATTTCTTTATTAAGGAGCGATATATGAAAATAAAAATATTGTTGTTAATTTTATTGCCTGTTTTTTTATTTTTTTCCTGCGATAAAAAAATTAATTTTAATAATGACGCGATAAAAGTTAGAGGAGCGAAGGTTATTATCCGCCAACAGCCTGATGAAGCGTCGGGTTTTGGCAGTTTGTCTTTCGTAAGTAAAGTTGATATTACTTCCCCGCAGGAAGCAGTAATTAAAAAATTATTTTTTAGAGAAGGTGATTTTGTAAGAGCTGGACAGGTGATAATTCAACTTGAAAACCCGCAAATAAATCTCGCGGTTGAAAGAGCGCGAAATAATTATTCGCAAAGCATTGCCGCGAAAAATCTTGCAGATTCTAGGCTGCTGGAAGGAATGTTCCAGGCAGAGGCGCAGCTTCTGGCACTTGAAAAAGCGGACGCGGAATTGTTTCTCGCCAAACGAAGATGGGAAGAAGATAAACGTAAACATCAAAATCAGGAAACGCTTTTTGAAGCTGGAGGTATTCACACCGAGGCGATTTTGGTAAGCCGTTTCAGTCTTGATACTGAATGGGAGCAAATTAAATTAATGGAAAGAGAGCTTGAGATAAGAAAAATTGGCTGTCGTGATCAGGATTTAATAAAAGCGGGGATTTCTGTTCCGTTAGACGAAACTGGAAGAAAAAACGCGTTAGTTTATCTTATGACTTCAAGTTTAAGAGCCGAACTGGACGCGGCAAGCGCGAGACTTGAAGCTACAGCGAAAGAACTTGAATCAGCTAACATCGCTTTCGCCGAGCTTACGGTTTTTAGCCCAGCGTCGGGAATTATCGGAGCCCGTTATCTTGAAGAAGGAGAGCGCGTGCGCTCTCAGGATAAAATTGTCAGCCTTATAGATACCGCGTCATTATACGCGATATTCCCGGTGCGTGAAAAAGACGCCATACGAATCGAAAAAGGCATGAAAGCTTCTGTTTTGATTGACGGAACAGGTGAAGTTAAAGACGCGATTGTTGATTTGGTTTATCCGCAAGCGGACAGCCAGAGTTTAAGTTTTTTGGTGCGGGTTTTATTGCAAAGTCCGTCAGTTTCAACATCAACTTCTAATGGAACGTTAAATGAATTAAAGCCCGGTATGTTTGCAAGAGTTACAGTAATTGTTGGAAATCCCAAAGACACAGTTTTTATTCCAGAGTCTGCTGTCTTTAATCAGAAAAATAATGAAGGAAGTGTTTTTGTAATTAACGGCAGTACTCTTACCGAGCGAAAAATATTACTTGGGTTTTCTTATGGCGATGAATGTGAAGTTATCGCTGGATTAAATAAAGATGAAATTATCGTACTTCGACCCGATTCTGATTTAAGGGAGGGAACAAATGTTACAGTTATTGAATAAAACATTTTTATTGTTATACGCTATTTGTTTATTTTCATGCGGCTTTTTGGACTTGCGTCCTATTGGAGTTGGTATAGAGCCTGATAAAGTTAATGCAATTTTACCTGAATTGTACACTCCCGTGATAATAAAATTTGATACAGAGATGATTCAAAATGAAACCGAAGGAATCTTGCATATAAACTCCGATTTGGGATCAGTTAAAGGAGATAAATACTGGAAGGGTAATCATCTTTATTTTGTACCAATCGCCGGCTGGACAGCGGGAATTCGCTATACATTGAGTCTTATTGGAACAATGCGTTCAGTTGATGGAAGAGAAACACGTGTCGAACGTTTTGTGACATTTTACGCGATTAACAATAACGCGCCTCCTTCGCTTGAAACGTTTAGCCCGGAAAATGGCGCTTCTATAGGTATCAATATAAATACGTTTGAATTTTGTTTTTCGCGTCCTATGGACAGGCTGTCGGTGGAATCGTCGCTAACAATAGAAGGCATCGGAAATAAAAAATTTGAATGGTCTATTGATGACAAATCAGTAAAAATAATTTCTGAAAAAACCCTTTCTCCCTGGATGGTGTACAGATGGAATATAAGAGAATCCGCTAAAAGTAAAGACGGAGTTCCGCTTCCAAAAACATATACAGGATATTTTACAACAGATTTAAATCAAATACTTCCGTGTGTTTTGGAAATATATCCTGTTTTATACGCGGACGGCTGCTGGTATCCGACAGGCGCGAAGATTGAGACAGGTTTAAGAGGCGATCAGGCAGTCGCTGTTAAGTTCAATAAACCAATGGGAGAAAATGTTTTACGTTCAATGCGTTTTGAACCTTCACTTCCCGGCAGAGTTGAATACCTTTGCGAAAACAGCGTTGTTTATATTTTTTCCAGAGAACCTGAGCCTGAAATAGAATACACATTAATAATTTCCGGCGAAACCAAAGACAATGAAGGTTTAAAAATAGGCAGCGATTACAGAATAAACTTTACTCCTGACATTTTATATTTAAAAGTTCTTTCTCTTACAGCTAACGGTAAAGTTTATACTTTAGATACTAACGATGTAGTAAAAATCAATGTCGATCCCGGTACCGGATATGTCATATTTTCAATTCATTTTTCTTTGTTGTTCGACTTTGAAGAATTAATTAACACTCCGCAAAGAATAACTCTTAATCCTTTTTTTCCACGGTCGCTTTCTCCTGCCACGCTTCAATATTTGTATTGGACTTCGGATGATCTTCTTTTAACGCGCTGGGAAGGACTAACCGCCGGAGATGATGAAACGCCTCATTATTACAAATTGACAATACCTGGCGGCAGGGGAGGAATCAGCTGCGGTTCCAATATTTTTATGAAAGAAGATTTAATAATTTTTCTGGAGGCAGTCAAATGAAATTTAAATTATTTACATTACTGATTATTAGTTTGTTTTCTTTTAACTCTTGCGATCTACTGAGGTTTTCGCGATTTGAAGTCGAAAAATGGACACCCGGCGATGGCTATCAACCTGAGCCTGAAAAAATTATCGTGTCTTTAAAATTTTCTCATGAACCTTTCATAGCAAGCATAGAAAGAAATTTTTCGCTCACAGGCGACGGAGATCGAATAAGGGGGACATTTTCATGGAACGGAAAAACAATGACTTTTATTCCATTAACTCCATTTGAAGAAAATGTTGATTACATTTTAAGCCTTACAGCGGACGCTCATGATGTTGACGGTATTTCAATGGATGAAGCGTTTAACCGCGAGTTTACTACAAGACCAGATAAATCGCGTCCTGTTTTACTTTCGTGTTATCCAACAATGTACGAGCGGATTGAAGATTTAAGAACCGAAGTTCGTCTTGATTTTTCACTTCCTGTTACTCAAAAAACTTTATATGACAATGTTTCGTTTAATCCTTCGATGACAGGTTTGTGGCAATTGGAAAATAAAGGAAAAACCGCCGTCTTTACTCCCGCGGAACCCTGGTCAAAAAATACCCGCTATGAAATTCGTTTTTCAACTTCATTAATAAATAATAACGCGATGAATATTGGAAATGACTTTTTAAGTATATTCACAACAGGAAGCGCGCAGGAAATTCCTTATCTTGTAAACGCTAAACGAATTACAAAAGATGGTGAAATTATTCCATTAATTGCCGCGGATAAAGGTTATGTCGGTATTGAAAGTAATCCTTTCGAAAATCAGGATTGGGAAAAAAACGATAAATTAATACTTGTTTTTTCAATACCTGTAGACAGCCTCTCTGTTAAAAACCTTGTTAGTATTGACGACGGACCAAATATTATAATGGAAACACCTGTTGGTTTTTATACAGAAATTATTTTTAGGTTCGATAAAACGCCTGTTTACGAAAGCAGATTTTCTATAAGAGTTAAACCTGGAATAAAAGACATTAACGGAAATGAAACCAAAGAAGAATATATTTACAGGGTTTTCGCTAATGGAAAATTTTCTAAACCTCCATTACTTGTTGGAATAAGAATGCCTTTTTCGCCGGAATGTAAAACAAATCCGGAACTAAAAATTTTCGAAACTGATTTTGTTTATAAATCATTTCCTATTTCGGATGATAATTATCCATCAGGAGAAAATATTAACACATGGATTGAACTATATTTTGATACAGCGCAAAGCGCGTCAATAGATTTATTTTCCATAATGGAATTGTTTCGTATTGATTCAAGTAATAATGTAATTAATTTCTATCCTCGTCAGGTTAAATCGGGTGGTTTTTCTGAGATAGAACCACATGACATCTGGAAAAATTATAAAAGAATTGAAATAACCGGGTATTTGGTTAACTCAACATTTTTTGGAATTATTAATTTTCATATAGGAGCCGGGCTTAAAGACAGCTTTGGTAATAAAAATGAAAACATACAGAAAATATCGGTATTAAAGTAGGTTGATATGAAAAGTTTGATTAATCTTTTTATTTGCCGTCCTGTTACTGTAATTATGATTTTGTGCGCGTTGACTCTAGCGGCTGTATTTTCAATTTTTACTTTACCCATTAACAGGCTCCCTGATTTTACATTACCAAGAGTAACTGTAGAAACAGTTTATCCCGGCATGGCAGCTAACGAAATTAGAAGCCTTGTTACAATTCCGCTTGAAGATGGTCTTTCCCCGATTAAAGGTTTGGAAAGAATGAAAAGTATTTCCCGTGATAATCGCTGTCTTATAAGTCTTGATTTTCGGTGGGGAACTGATCCTATGGCGGCTTCTGTACTTGTTCGTGAAGCTGTTGACGCTGTTTATCCAAGCTTACCTGAAGGCGTAAAAAAACCAATGGTAACATCAGGAGATAACGGAGCTGAAGCGCATGCCATTATCGCGGTAAGTTCACATAACGGGAATAATGAATTCGCCCGTAAACTTGCCGAGTACGAAATACAGGCGCGTCTTAGAAGAATCGACGGTGTAGGTTCTGTTATAATTGTCGGCGGTGATATTAACGAAGAAAAAATATCACTCGATGTACACCGTCTAGCCGCTCTTGGTTTAAATCCTTCTGATTTTTCAGGATTACTGGCTCAGGAAACCGCCGATATTCCCGCCGGAAACGCTCGTGAAGAAAATATGGAACTGGTTATTGTAAGCTCAGGGAGACCTGATTCCATTTATTCTTTTTCTCAGATAATTCTTCCAGTTGGCAGCGGCGGTTTAAAAGTTGATGACGCGGGAAAGATTTTTTCTTCCCCTGCGCGGCGTGAAAGTATCTTTGTTTACGATGGAAAAGAAGCTGTTGGTTTGGAAATATACCGAAGACCCGGAGCCGATCCGCTGCGATTGTCAAAAGAAATTAAAAAAACTGTAGATGAAGCTGTTTTGCTTTTTTCCCGCGACGCGAAAATCGAACTTGTAATTGATTCGTCATATTCGTTAATAAACTCTTTAACAGGGCTTTTAATTTCAGCTGTACTCGCGGCTGCCGCGGTAATAACAGTTCTTTTTTTGTTTATTCGCCGTTTAAAGTATAGTCTATTTGTAGCGCTTTCGATTCCTGTTTCTATCGCGGCAGGTATTTGTATTCTTTCTGTTACGGGAAAATCGCTGAATGGCATGAGTCTTTCAGGTCTCGCTATCGGTATAGGTTTAGTTTCCGATATTAGCGTTATTGTTTTGGATTTGCTCAATCGCTCTTTTGATAAAAATGATTTAACACCCTTGCCGCGGGAAGTTGGAGAAAAAGTTTCATCGATCGCGGGATCGAGTGTGGCGTCAACATTAACAACAGCGCTTGTTTTTATGCCTATTATTATGCTGCCGGGTCCTTTGGGCAGCCTGTTCGGCGATATCGCGATCGCGCTTGTAGCGTCTGTAACAGCGGGATGGTTTTACGCGCAGTTTTGTTTGCCGTCGTTGTTTTTATTGTTTTTTAATTCAAAGGGAAAAATATTTAATAAAAATCCTGTAAAGGATAAATCAATGGTTTTTATTGGAAACCTTGTTAAAAAATATTCGTGTTTTCTTTCAAGTATTCTTAGACAAAAAAAACCGGGCTGGCATTTTATTTTCGCGATAGTTATAAGTATATTTGGTTTTTTAACGCTTTTGACGCGTCCTATGGTTTTTATAAATCCTGATGACGCTGAAGAAGTTTGGGTTTCTGTTATTTTCCCGCCGGGTTCTTTACTGGAATCGTTTTCTGATTTTTCAGTTAATACTTCTAAATTATTATCAGATCTTACAGTTATTAAAACTGTTTACGGAAGAGCGGGCGCGCGAGAAGAGGATATCAACCGCAGAGCGGATATCGATTACCGAAAAGAAGAAATTATTATACGCTGCGTAATAAAAAAGGGAATAAAACCTGAAAAAGCGTTAGCTGAAATTAAAAAAGTTTTGAATCAGAATCTGGATATGCCGTTTTCGGCTTATTTTCCAAAAGACAGAGCGGAAGTCCTTTTGGGTTTGTCGGCGAAGCGTACTTATGTTATCAAGGGGAAAGATAGAAATGAATTATTGGAACGCTTTGAAATCGCGAAAGAAACATTTAATACAGCGTCAGTCGCTGTACATTTTAGACCGCGGGGACGAAGAAGCGAATTGCGATTGTATCCTGACAGGGAAGCTTCTGCTTATCTTTCTGTACCTGCGGCGCAAATAGCCGAAACACTTTTCATTCTAAACGAAGGTATTGTTGTAACAAAGCTGGAAAATGAAGGAAAACTTCTGGATGTGCGCGTAACAGGAGATCAGGGTTTACAAAGCGATCGTATCCGGCAGCTTGAACAAATTCCAATAAGAACAGGACAGGGTAAAACCGTTTTTTTGGGTTCGCTTGTTAATATAAAGCGCGAAGACGCGGAAGCTTCCCTTGCCCGTCTTGATCGATCCGACGTTATTTACGCTGACATCGCGGCTTCTAAAGAAATTCCCGCAGCGGTTAATAAATTAGCGTCACGGTTTTCCTGGTTTTCGGGAGCGGATGAATCTGTTTTTAACCGATATAAAAATTCACTCTTTGTTTATGTTTTTCTGGTTTTAATTTTGCTCTACATGGCAATTGGCGCTCAATTTGAATCTTTTCTTCTTCCATTAATTCTAATGATGAATATTCCATTCTCTCTCGCGGGAGCGGGTCCAGCTCTTTTAATAACAGTAGCGAAAATTGATTCAGGCGCGATTCTTGGGCTTACAGCTCTTTTTGGTCTTGTTGTGAATAACAGTCTATTGCTTTTTGAAATAAGCGAACAAAAAATAAAAATTGGTCTTTCTCCCGCGACAGCCGTTTTTTGCGGATCGCGTGAACGTTTTAAAGCGATTTTAATTACTATGGTTACAACAATTTTCGCGTTACTTCCATTAATTTTTAGCCCGCTTGGGAATTCACAAAAATCAATGGCTGCCGCTATGCTCGGCGGACTTACAATTTCTACAATAATCAGCTTGTATGTCATTCCTCCAGTTCTTGTAAGGTTTTTTAAATGGAGGATCAAATGAATTGGCTGCGAAGAAAAAAAACAAGTTTGTGTATACTCGCGGGGATTTGCGCGGTTTCATTATTCGTCATTTTTAACTCGATGGAAAAAATAAATGAAAATACTGGAGGAGCTTATGTTGTAAAAATTAAACATTATGGAATTGACGCTGTGGAAATGGAAAGGAGTATTACTATTCCGCTTGAAGACGCTCTTTTTTCCATACCGGGAATACGTACAATTCAAAGTTCTAGCGAAAATAGTTTATCAAGTGTTTTTATAAGTTTCAGACAGGGAGTAAAAGGCAGGTACGAAGCGGTTCGTGACGCTGCTCAAAGGGTATACGAAACACTTCCATCTTCGGCGCAAAGACCTGAAATTTTAAGTTCAAACAACTCAAGAGTTCCTGTTTGGTCTGCTGTTGTTTCAGAAAGTTCAGAAGAAAGTGAAAAAATAATAGCTGCGCAAATAGTAAATGCCGCGCGATTATTGGAAAAAATTGTAAAACCAAGACTTGAAAGTCTTGAAGGCGCGGGAGAAGTTTTAATTTCAGGAACCGGATTAAAAGAAATATACATCACTCTTGATCAGGAAAAATTAAGTGTACTTGGTTTGGATCCGTATACAGTAGCTTCGGTTTTAAGAATGAACGATTCAATTTTTTCCGGCGGAAATATAATTCAGGCAAACAGGGAAATAATTATTACAGTGGATGGACGTTATGATTCATTACATAACGTTATTATTCCGGTCGCGGAAGGTAAATATATTATTCTTTCTGACATCGCTCGGATAAATGAACAGGAGAGGGAGCCGGATATTATTTCGCGGCTTAACGGCAGGAAAACCGCTAGCATCGCGATTATGGGGCGTAATGGAACAGATTTACGAAAACTTTCTTCGGATATAAAAAAAGAATTATCCGCTTTAAGTGTACCGCTTGAGTTTACCGTGTTATCTGATCTTGGTGCCGAGGAGGTTGCCGCTTTTAAATCGGTATTTAACGCAGCGTTGATAGGCGCGGTTATGGTTGCCGTTATTAGTTTTTTATTAAACAGAAAAAACAATTATAATATTTCCGGTTTTTTATGCGCTCTCGCGGTTCCATTAATTTGTTTAATATCGATCGCTGTTCTTTCGTTGTGCGGTTTTTCGCTGGACAGACTTTTACTGGCGGGAATAGCCGCGGGAATTGGAACGGCGATTGACGCTGTAATTCTGTGTTCGGAAAAATTACGTAAATGCCTTGATTACAAATCCGCGTCTTTATCTTTATCAAGATTGACAGGACCTTTAATCGCGGGTGGTTTAACAACAGTAGTAGCGTTGATACCAAGCTTATCTCAAACAGTTTTAAGTCAGGATAACAGTATAAAAATAATCGCTTTTTCAATTACAGTTGTTACCATTACTGCTTTAATTTTAAGCCTTACAATTTTACCGCCGCTTCTGCTTTGGGAAATAAATTCCGGTAAAACAGTTAATAAAAATAAAAAGTCAAAATTATTTGAATATTTATTAAAGCGGCTTTTTCGTCAAACGTGCAGATCGCTCGCGGCTACTGTAAAATTTTGTAAACATTATCCTGTTTTGGTTTTGACAGCCGGTTTTTTGATTACTGTTTGCGCTATTTTTTTGTTAATTGTAAAAGGTGTAGATACATCAAATTATTCATCGGAAGATTCTGTGTATGGTCAGGTTGAATTTGAAGGAGGACTGCTCGCTGAAGAAGTCGATCGCGTTCTTACTGTTTACAGCGAACAGCTTTTAAAAAATTCTTTTATTAAAAATGTAGAAACGGGAGCGAGGACAGGATCTGGAACACTTTTAATTTCTTTTGATCCTAAACAGACAAAACCGCATCTTGTAAGAGAAGCGGCGAAACAAATTTATATCCCCGGCGGTTTTGTTTTTTTTCATGAAAATTCAATAAAAGATCGTTACTGGGAAATAATTGTTTACGGAGAAGAAGATCAAAAATGCAGAGAAATCGCGCGAGAGCTAGCTTACATCTGCGGCGATCATCCGCTTGTTCGCGAAAGAGTTCTCAATTTTAAAGACGGAAGCAAAAAGTTACTCTTGCTTCCGGACAGAGAAATTTTCGCGGAATCGTCGATTAGTTTTTCCGCCGCCGCTTCAAGAGCGCGTTTGGGTGTATACGGACCTGTAGCTTATAAAAGAATTGGTGTGGATGGAGAAACAGATGTCAGAATAAGAATGAATAATAATTCAACACGGCAGACAAAAGAAGGAGTATTGGGTTTACTTGTATCCGGTGGAAATGAAAACGCGATAAATTCAATCCGCCTTGATTCAATTATGTTAACAAAAGAAGAAAGAGAGCCTTCGAGCATAAGAAGGGATAACAGGCGCAGGTCGGCTTCTATAACAATTTCTACTAAACCAATGGATCCTCGCTATGTCAAACAGGAATTGTCACACTTGTTTACAAAACTGGATTTGCCGCCCGGTTATTCGATTGAATTTGATCCCGAAGCGATCAGGCAAAGCGAAAATTTATCGGCGACAGTTTTTTCATTAATTTTAGCTGTTCTTTTTTGCTACATGATTATAGCTTCAATTAACGAATCATTTATTGTGCCATTATTGGTTCTTTCCGCCATTCCACCTTCGCTGGCGATTCCAGCAATATGTCTTGTTTTATCAGGCAGCGCGTATAATTCCGCTGTCGCGTGCGCGTTTATTGTTGTAAGCGGAATGACAGTTAACGCCGCGATTCTGTGTGTAGACGGTATAAAAATCAGAAAAAATATTTATAACGCTCTTCGTGAAAAAATGCCAGCTTTACTCGCGACTACAGGAACAACAGTCGCGGGCGCTATTCCGTTTCTTTTTTTAACAGAAGGTGTAAACACTTTGATTAGAACATTGTCGTTTGTAGGAGCCATTGGAATTACCTGTTCATTTATTTGTTCGATTACTATTATACCCTGCTTGTGCGGGGTACAAAAAATTCTTAGGAGTTAAAAATGTTTAATAATATTTTTAACAAAGCAATTTCTATTTTCTTGATATTATTTTTTATAGCCGGATTATTTCCACCTTATATTTTTTCACAGCCAAATCCATCTCCTTCGCTTGGAGAAGTCAAAGGTTTTAACAAATCTGTCTTTGAAAGTTATTTTAGCAAAGCAGACAGGGAATTAAGTCCAGATCGCTGGCTATACGAAGCGAAATTGGGTCTAACTCAGGCAATGGGAGCCTGGGAATTAATCGCGGGGAATTTATATGATAATACTTTTTTATTCCAGGAAGCGAAAGACCAATTGGAAAAGTGGAGTAATGAAGAACTTGAAAAACGTTTTTCAAAATGGTTAATGGGAAGGTTTTTCGGCGAAATATCGGAAAAAGCGTTAACAGATTTAATGTTACTTTTTAATGAAACTCAAAAAAATTATTCATGGCATCTTGATAATGAAGGAAAAATAATTTTTGACAATATCACAGGAGATCCGCTTGTAATACGTCCTAATGATGAAAATAAGAATTATTCAGAAGATCTGGCTGTTTGGCGCGGTGAGGCAAGTGATCATTTAAAACTTTCGAATATTTCAATAGAAAACGCGTTTTTTAATTTATTTCCTGAACTTCTGGTTTACATACCGGTTGATAAACGCGAGTCAATGAAAACCCTTCTTTTAGAAAATGTTTCCGCGAAAACTAATTCGATAAAACGTGAATTTGAAAATATCGCCGAGAGAGAAGAAAGAATATTCGCAAGCAAAAGAACCAGGGATATTTGGAGTTTGCGCAAAAAAAACGATAACGAAGCGGCGCGTATTTTTACGCAAAAATTAATCGCCCAAACCGAAGAATCATGTAAAACAGGAATCGAAGAATTAAATACAAAAATCGAACAGGCAGCCGCGGGTACAGGCGATTTGGCGTTATTGGGCGAACAGTGGCTGCAGTTATACAAGGAACAATTTGACAGAGGATTAAAAGCCTGGGAACAGGCTGAGGAAAGATTTTTTATAAGACGTATCGAATGGGAGCAGGAATCACAACGGTTATTTTCCGAAGGTGAGCAAATGTGGCTCGCGGCTTTTAATCAATTTACCGAAGAACGGCAAAAATGGGAAATAAACGCCAGGGAATTATTTTTAAACGGCGAAATGATGTTTAAAAATCTTTCTGAAGAATTTGAAAGAAATATCGCGGAAGCGAAAAGAGAATTTGAACTAAATATGGCGATGAGAATCG
Organism: Treponema sp.; assembly: GCA_009784995.1. Taxonomy (GTDB): domain Bacteria; phylum Spirochaetota; class Spirochaetia; order Treponematales; family Breznakiellaceae; genus WQXQ01. Next base: position 15,108 of record WQXE01000008.1, read on the forward strand.
GAGAAGGAACAACAAGAGTAAAAGCGTTAGTTGACATGTATCTTGTCTGTTCTTCCGCCGCGTTTTCTACAATGGATAATATACAGTATTGGTTTAATCAATATAGCGGCATCGGTAAAGTTGATCCAAAAAACGCCAATTTTTCTGATTGGCTGCAAAGAGAATTAAGTAATTACGATACATCTTTGCCGCGAAATAAACCGTTACTGGAAATGGAAAAGTGTTATGAAATGTACTTATCATATATGGATAAAGCGCTTGACGCCCGGGAAAGAATTCTAAAAGATTATGCCGAGATTTTGGGAACAGATGTTTTAAAAGATATTCTTTCGCCCAATGCCTCAAGTGAAGATTTTTGTCTGGATGAATACCAAATCGCTCTTATAAGAGCGAAAGTGCTTGTATTGTACTGGGAAAGAAAAACAAAAATAGCGGAAGCTGTTATGGAATACGCCAACGAATTTAGCGCTGGAAGAAAAACAGAAGCCGAAGGACTGCGCGCCTGGGAAGAAGCGAAAACAGCTTTTAATCATTCTTTAGCGGTATACGAAAATGAGTTAAAAAAATTAAATGACGCGGGTGAAAATATTAAAAATCAGCAGGTTGTTTTATTTAATTTGAACCAGCAAATGCAAAGAGAAGAAGAAAAGTTAAACAGATTAAGTTCTGAATATTCAATATTGGTGTCTCTTGCCGCGTTTGATCACAGTGATTATTATTTAACGGATTTTAACGAAAAATATAATAACCTGGCGGAAATTTATAAATTGCTTCAAAAAACAGGTGATGAAGCATATTATAAAACTCTGCTTGAATGCGCGGTAATTTGGGGAATTTTAGAGCAGAAAGAAATAGCGGAAAATATTCTTTACACGCTTGAAAATAATAAAGATCTTTCTAGTCAGGAAAGAGAATCTCTTTATAATTATTATCTATCATTAACTTTTTATCAGGATGAAATTTGGCAAAATACTTGTGAGTCCCTGGAATTACTGTTTTATGATTACGGTATAATTTTAACAGAAAATATTTTACCTGATATTAATACCATATGCGAAAATATTTTTTTAATACCGGGAGATTTTGTAAAAAATACAGTTCAATTCCTGATAAAGTTTGACAATTGTTTTAATATTATTCCGCATTGGCTGGAAATTGAAATAGGAAACTGGAAAAGCGCTTTTCTTGAATATATTTCAATTTACGCGTTTAGTTTAGGTTTCAAACCGGAAAAAGATATCGCGGCTTTAAACGTGGAACGTGATAATTTTATTACAGAATATTTGGATTTATACAACGAAAATGAAAATGACGAAACTATAAATGACGCGTTAATAGAAATAATTAACAATTTATTTATAATCGATTGTATGACGGTTATTACAGAAGCCTGGGATGTAGTAAATTATTTTGCTAATTCAGGAAACGAACAGCATTGGCGCCAGTATTTAAAGGATGAATATATAAAAAAAACAGATCCATCTTTGATTTTAACATCAACCTGGCAGGAAGGTGTATTAACCGACGCTTTATATAACGCGATATACTTTACAAACAGGTTAAATGATTCATTTACGATTTTTTCTCAAAGAAATCTTTTTGATATAAACGAAAGCGTTATGGTTTTTTCTTATCTTTATTCGCAAATATCTTTGGAAATTTCAGGCATCTTTGGCGTAATGGAATCATTGGGCAGCGAAATCGCGGATACTGTAAAGGCATTTGAGTATTCAAGAATGACTCCGGAAGAAACAATAAATAAGCTATTGGCTGTGGAAACCGAATTAAAAACTCAGGAAGAAATCTACAATTCATTTGTAAATAATTATTTCCGTGAAGTTGATAAATTTATTAATATTGGAAATCAATATGACAGACAATACAGTTATTTAAAAACAGTACAGGATAATTCCGATCAAAAACGTTTTGAGTATGAAAAACAGGACGCTATTCAAAGATGGGCAAGTACCGCTTATTTAGATACGGATATTATCAAATTAGACAATTGTAAAGAAAATTTATTAAAAGCGCGAACCGTATTGGATGTTCTTTCTGATTTATATGAAGGAGAAAGAAAACGCCCCTTTGAAAATCCTGAATATGATTTTTTATATTCATCGTACGAAAAAAGTTTTAGAATTAAAATGAAAACCCTTGACGCGATTGAAACACTTTCTTTCGCGATTAATCAGGAGAAAGCAAATAACGCTAAACTGTTATCAAATTATTTAAACGCGGTAAATACTCTGGGATATGTGGAACAAGATTATTCAAATTATGTTTCTTCTGTTTCACGTTCGACATGGACAATTAAAGATATGATAATGGTAAAAGACGGAAGGCTCGCGTTTTCGATGGACAGTTCAATGAGGCTTATCGGAGTAAATGATGAAAGAGCTTATGAACTTGATGAATTTTTTAATAAAACTCAAATGTCAAAATTAACATCATACGATGAATCATTAATTGGATTAAGTCAAAGGATGTCCGGTTATTTATCAAATGACAGTAAATACAGGAGGTGGAGTCACGCGCGCGATTATTTGATTACTTCATTAATAAACGCGAATGGTGATATATCACTTTTAAAAAGTTTTTATTCAGGTCAGGGTCAAATGGCTCCGGGTGGCAATTTAGCGAATCAATTAGTAATGACCGGAGTTTTTGATAAAAAGATATCGCTTTATTCCGCGATAGGAAGAGATTATATTTTTACATCTGCAGATGATATTGCGCGTAACGCGTGGAATAGTTTAAGCGCCGCGGAAAGAGCCGATTTAGAATACTATGTTATTCTGACACTATCAGGAAGGGGTAATGGTTATCTGACGGGATTTTCGCAATTTTATACTTATGACGTGTATAGGTACGGATGTGATTATGTCTATGAGAAATATCTTGAAGCTAAAAAAGTAACAGACAATCCTTTTATATTCTTCGTTTCGTGGCTGTGGTTTGATATGAAGGATACTAATTATTATACTTTGCAGCGAATTACTGGTGTATTAACTGAAACATATAATAACGCTAATAGTTGGATTTCCGGATTAAAATCAAATTTATTATCAATAAAAAAACTTTCTTTGGCTTATATAGAATCGTGTAATAAACTTGAAATACTGGAAGGAAAAAAAAGAGAAGGGGAAAACATTGGCTGGACAGAAATAAAACAGGCTTTATTGAAGACAGGCAGGATTAAGGAAAAAGAAATTGGCGAATTGGAAACTTATTGGGAAATAAAACAAAATGAAATAGCTAACCTGGAATTTAATAATGTTTCTCAGGCTCTTACCGCCTTATTAAACCTCGCGGCGAATGATGAAAGAAAAAACAAAAACGATTTGGAAAATTTCTGGCTTTTTGAAAAAGATAATCAGCAAAAAAATGAAATCGAATACCTTGCAGCCGCGGACGCGTACATCAAAGGAAATATCGATATTGAAACATTAAAAACCGCGGCAGATAAAGCGTATGGAATACAAGCGGCGGCATGGAAAAATCATTATAATAATATGTTTTCTGTTTATTCGGATAATCTTTCATTGTACTTAAGTTTGAATTTTAATTATTATTCAGAGTTCAGTACTGTCGCGGATGAAATTACATTATTAACAGCTAAAACATTGGAAAACAGGTACAACGCTGAATTAACCGCGAGAGAAATGGAATGGTCTTTAACGTTAAAAGATTTATCTGAAAAATACGATGAATGGCAGATAACAGCGGCTCTTATTCTTGAAAACGGCAGAACGGACTGGAATACTAGCTTTTATAAAATGGAGCAGGCTTATAAACAATGGACAGCTAATTTTCAAAATGAATATGAACGTGTAAGTGATGAATGGGCGCTGGTGTATCTCGCGGGTTTGGAAGATAAAGAAAAATGGCTTTCGCTTGCCGCGGATGCTGTTAACAACGCGTCAATGGAATCTTTTATATCTCTAATTGGTACAGAAGGAGAACGTTTGTCACGTTTTATCGATACAAGAGAACCTTTAGGTATAAAAGGCGCGATTCCGCAGACGCGGTTATTAATGGAAGAATTATTACAATCTTCCGGTATCGCGAACATGTACAGGGCTTTTGGTTCATTAAATGGAATTACAAATACTGTTTCAACTTTAGTAAAGCGCGGTTTGGGAGGAGTTTCCGCATGGGATTCGCGGCTCGCGAAAATTACAGCTCATGAATTCGCTAGAAAAACAAACGAGCGAATAGCGGATAACGAAGCCAAAATACTCGCTAACAATACTCGTTTAGCCGCTGAAGAAGTAATAAAAAGTCTTACTAATAATGTAAATCAGGCAAATGACAGTTTCCGTAAAAATATGGATGATATTTTTATTTTTAATGGTCTATGGAGAAGAAGCGGAAATAATTACGCTAAAGATATTATAAAAGGATCCGCGTTATTTGTACCCGTTATTGCGGAAACTATTACGATTACTGGTTTTATAAATTACAAAGCGGATTTAACTTCGCTTAAAACAAATTTAGACGAAAATTATCTCGCGGGTTTAAATTCCATTGCCATAAGAGGACTACTGGAAAATGTTGTTAATGAAGTACAGTTTATCGCCGAGGATATTTTTGGATTTGGTAAAAGTCCGATTATTATTAATAAAAACGGAGAACAACGCGAACAATCACCCGGTAAATTCGGCGCGCACATCGGATATAAACCGGCGGACAAACTTTCTTATTATTCCGGTACAGATAGAAAAAAAATGTTTTACGATGGAGGCGAAGGCGAACTAGGCCGTCTGTTATCTGATTTTATTTATTGGTCAGTTATTGATAACGCGGGGATTGCCGAAATGACTTTGGCTCCGTGGGATAAACGTATTTGGAACGATGAAGGAAGCTGGTTTAAAGCGCCTTCGTTAAAATCTGTAGGAACAATCGCGTGTTCGATTGTCGCGGGCGCGGTCACAGGCGGTATGGGTTTGGCGGGTATCGCGGCTTTTGCCGGAATTAGTTCGGCAAGCGAAATAGCGTTTAGTTCTCTTGATGTCGCTTTCGGTTATAAAACATTTGACGAAGCCGCTTTTAGTATAGGTAAATCTTTGGTAATAAATGGTGTAAGTTCATTAAGCGGCGGTTTGTTTAACGGTATTGCCAAAGATGGAGTTTTAATATATGGCGGTTTGACAAAAAATGTTTTGGATGTATCAAGTAATTCTATATACCAAATTGCCGCCGGAACAGCAATGGCTGGCGTACAAACTTTAACAACAACACTGGCGACAGCCGCCGTCAGTGGAATAAATTACAGTAATGAAAATGGTTTTAGTTATAATACATCGGTGTTTGACGGAGTTTTTAACAGTTCGTTAACGACAATGGCAAGTACGTTTGTTAGTACAGGTATGCAAGCGATCAATAGTGGTTTGGATAGTGATGAAAAGTTTGGTTTTAGTAAATTATTTGGTTTTAATAAATTAAATCAATCTGATTTGCAAAAATTAAACGGTCTTGCCGGTTCACTCGCTGGTCAGGGAATTAATTACGCGTTAGGCGGAAATTTTACATTGAATGTGTTAAATTTAAGTCAGATTAATGGAATGCCCAATAGCGGTCTTCTTGAATTGAATTTTGGACGTGATGGAGCGACAATGAATATCGGAACAGGCGGAGTTGATGTAAGTTTTAACAATTTGCAAGCTGTTCTTAGAGGCGCTAAGGTTTGGAATGTAAACAACCGGATTAGCGATTACGGAGATGAAAAAGATTTTGACGCTTTAGTTTCATTACGAGCTCAATATGGCTATGGTGATGATACGCAAAAAAACCAATTATGGGATATTTTAAATGGTGATGTGATACTTAACACTGGTATTGATGGTGATTTTTTCGCGCAAACCATATTAAACGAAAACGGACAAAAGATGATCAATTTAGCAAGCTATAGTTCCAATATGAGCGTAGAAGATCAATTTCTGCTTGCTACGAAACTTGGACATGAAGCTTACAGGGATGGAATTGTTACAGAAGATAACTACCTTGAAACAAGAATAGCAGTGCAGGCACATACGGACATGGCATTAAGAATGAGGTTGGCTGGAATTAATATTTCTGACGAAAATCTGCTTATTGATATTTTAAAATTAAACGAAGCCCGTGCCAATAACGATATGTCATCTTTTTATTCCTATGTCGATGAAAATTATGATTCTAGCGGTGATTATTGGAAGCTTGTAATGCAAAATGGCATTGCTGGTTTTGAATGGGATGGAGAGTTGTCTTATGATTTATCAATGCTTGGAATTGATGATAGGGTAAATTCATTAGATGATGATACATTAAGAGCTATTTGGAATTTAGGCAGTGATAAATCATTTAATGATTTTAAAATCGCCGCCAGTACGTTTGATACATTAAATGGAAACTTGTTGAGGTTTGAAACAGCGTTAGCTGTTGCGCCTAGTCGAACAATAACAAAAAGCTCTTTTGATAATTATTGGATTTCTTTTATTAATGCGTTAGAATCTGTTGGTAATTCAGGATTATTAGCTAAAACTGCCGCAGTTATTTTAGATCTTGAAGGAAGTCAAATTTTTGCAAACGGCAAAGGAGAAATTACATGTGATTATGGATGGAGAGCAGTAGATTGGAATAGTAATGTTAAAAATAAATTTCAACAACATTTTGCCTGGGATTTAGGAGCGCGTGGAAATGAAGCTAATAAAAATATGCTTGTGGCTCCTATGGACGGAACATTGGCATTTAATTTTACTCAGGGGTATGGTCTTCGCTTGGTAACAAGCGGAGGAAACAATGAATCTATTACTTATTCTCATGCGGATGGCAAATCTTTGAGAAATTTTATAGAATTATATTCCAGTAATGGTATTACATTAAATAATAATGGTGCATTGACAGGAATTAGTCAAAACATGATTATTGGTATGATGGGAAATACTGGAACGCTTTCCGCTAACCCACATGTGGATTTAATTTATACTGTAAACGGCATAGTACAAAACCCCGCAATGTTTTTTTATGAAAATGGAAATAGAGCAGCTTATTCAATGACTCCATATGCCAATTTAATGAGCGGCTTAAGTACAGCTGCCGATTATAGTAATTTCAATTTAACTGTTCCTCAAATTAATGGGATATTTGATTATTATTCGATTCATAGGAACAGTTCAACTTCGTTGACAAATGCTATGAGATTTGCAGGTAATAGCAATAACCTTGATGATTTCATTAAAATTATGCTAGAAAGGAGCATGCGATGAAAATATTTAAATTACACTACTTGTTGATACTCATGATTGTTTTATTTATATCATGTGTAAAACAATCACATGAAGCAAGTTTTACACAGGAACAAGAATTAATAATGACGGTTGAACGTGACGGAATAGGTTTACGTCTTCATACGATGATTGAATGGACTGATGAAGCTCATTCATTATATAAACGTGTTTACTTTGGTAATCATAATGATATTATTATTGAAGTAAAAGACAAAACTGTCTTTAATGATTCTGGACAATATCAATATGTTTTATTTGATTATGTTCGCCAGCAGGTAATAGATGTTATCACGGTTTACGATTCTCACAGTCCTTTAGTGTTTTATAAGTCGCATATTCCAGATATCCTGCTTTTAGAAAGTTATGATGGACTACATCGGTATAAATATACTTATCAAGAAGGAGTTTCAACAGTTGACGATATAGAATTTTTATCCTTGATTTTAGGTGAATATTTTTCTCAAGCCCCTCATAGCAATTCATACATAATCAATTACGAAAGATTGGAATCTCCTGATTGGCATGAAGCTTCGTTCGCTGTAGACAGATCTAATATGCCGGCAGCATGGCCTGTAGGATTGAATGCTAATAATGAATTATTAAGTAATTTAAATGCAAGGGTTTTTAATTCCGCCGAAGGATATTTAACAAGACCTACTGATTGGAAAATATTGGATAATAGATATGTATTTATGTTGAACTCCAATGAATTAAGCAATCCATATGGGCATAGGGCTTATTATGTAGTCAGAACTACCAATAATCGATTAGTTTTTTCTATACCTCAAATAACAGCTCCCTATTTAAAAAGTGATGGAGATCCATTAAAAGCGTTTCATGATACGTTAATTGATTTTAGCGTAGATCAAAAACGTGTTTTTATTAAAGGTATGTATAAAAACAAGTTATGTATAATGATATACGACATTGTAAATTATGATGATTGGTTAAACACTGAAAATTTCTCCGCGGCAAAATTAACCTTTGGAACCAATGAAGCATCGCCACTTTCTGCCAGTAACCGTATTGACGCGAAACGATACAGTGTTGAACCAGGTACGACAACAGTGTATGGACATATTGGTTTTGTAAATCTAGACTGTAATTTATATACAGAACCTGATATTAATTCAAAGATTATTATTGAATTAACCGATACAGTCATGCTTAGATCAAAACCGCATGAAGCTCTTAATAATTCATTGTATTTATCATGTGTTGAAGTTTTAAAACGTACAGAGAAAAAATCTATTGTAAATGGAGTTGAAGATTATTGGTATCAGATAGTTTTCGATTCTGCTGATAATTATAACCCATCATTAAGCTTTATACCTGAAAGATTCACTGAATATACCGGCTGGATTTTTGGAAGAAATCTTAAGATATTAGATGAGAATCTATGGGGTGTAGTTATTCAAAGTAATCATAGTGAGTAAAAATTAACAAATAAACCAGGCAAAACAAAAGCGACGCAAATCGCTAAAATTTTGCCTGGTATTCGTTTTTTTATGGTCGTTTTGAATAGGATTTTTTATATTTGGTAGTATATCTTATTTGGAGGCTTTTATGAAAAACTTAGTAAAAATACTCGGGCTGATAGTTTGTGTTTGTTTTGTAATCAGCGGATGTGTATTGATTCAAGGTGTAGGTGTATGGGCAGCTATAACCGAGATTGATAATTCTATTTTGTCAGTTGAAAATGAGAATTTTGAGCAAGAATCTGGAATAGATTTGACTGTTGTAAAAAGAGGTTTATGGTCTATGCAATCTACATTTAATAATAAAATGATTAATACATATTATAAGGCTCTTTTGGATAATCAGCTTGTATATTCGATAAATATGACTCAAGCAGAATATGCTAAACAAACAAAAACAGCCAATAATATTAGCATAATCATTAATAATTCTTATTTTCAGGATTTTACTGAATTTGAAAATGCTTTAATGCTTGTA
>WQXE01000009.1 GCA_009784995.1 Treponema sp.
AACGCAACATAACACCTGCGGATGTTTCAATAGTTAGTAAATGTAAAAATACTTTTTCCGTTTCAGGAGCTAAAACTGCTTCGGTTGCCGCGGGAGATAGTCGGCTCATGATAAACGCTCCAGGGACATTGTTATTTTAAACATACCGTCTGCGGAATTTTCCGTGTAATTTTCTGTAAAGCGAAATTCCGCGAATTCCAAAGTTTGCGGATCTGTAAAATTAAATCTTAATACGCCGTCAGCAAGAGCTGTCGTATAAAATTGTTCCAATTCCGAACGCCCCGCGGCATCCAGAAACATGGTTCCGGTATATATTTTTACAGACGCCGTATATCGACGTCTGGTTTTTCTGGGTCCCGCGTCCATTGTAGTACGTATAACGGCAGAATTACGTTTCGCGGATAATCCTTCCATACGCAATGTTAAAGGCAGCGTTTGCGGCCAGGTAATTTCTGCCATATTATACTCCGACAGGGCGAACGCCGTAACGTGACATCGCGCGATCCGCTTTACCCGATGATATATGGTTATTTACGGCTTGCCCGATAATTACATCGACTTGCCTGTTTCCGTCGGCATCGTTTTGTTCTTCCTGACGCGCGTCGACTCCCGAATTATTTATTATATTTACAATTACATTCGCCGAGCCGCCTGTAGAAGCCACACCAAGATCCCCGTTACTCATTCGCCGCAAAGGTATTATCGATTCTGGTCCCGCCTCACCCATTACGCCGAATTTGCCGCCGAAACGGAAAAAAGTTGGAGTGTTTACAATCTGGTTTGTAAATGATCCGCCATGAGCGAATGGAACTATTCCGTTTGTGTCAAAAGCGTTTCCGTGAGCGTTTCTAACGGCGCCGGATTCTTTATTCATCGCTCCTTTTGTATAACCGCTAATCATCGCGGACGACCCGGCGGCGGCTATAAAACCAAGACCAATCGCCCATTGCCCTTGCGCGATAAGTTGTAATCCTGCCTGTAAAAACATGGAAGGCAATTGGTTTAATATTTGTAATGCCATATCAGCCATCGCGCCTTTTAAGCTTTCCGCGGCATTTTCTCCTTTGGCGAACGCTTCACCAACGGCGCTTAATCCGTTAAGAAGACCGTCAAAGCTCATCATGGAAAGTTGCGCCGATATATTCGCGATAGACTCGGCGGCTTTTTCTTCAAGCTCGGGAAATATATTCATAAGACCGCTTGCGATATTTTTTGAAAAATATTCATAAAAACTAATACTCGCGTCATGTAATTCATGTGTCATGTTTCGGGCGGCACGCAGAGTTTCAACCAACTCTAAAGCTTCCGCCCTTTCTTCTTCCAAAGCTCCCGCGGCTTCCAAAGTCGCGAGCATAAGATCATATTGATCCTTGCCAAGATTTTGTACTTCCGTACGCAGGTTTGAAAGAGCGTTTGCGACTGTAAGTTTGTCCATATTTTCAGCTAACACTACGGCTTCGTCGGATAAAGCGTTTAATCCAAGCCTTGCAAGTTCGGCGTCTAAAGCCAATTGCCTTTCCGATTTACCTAGATTGTCTATTTTTCTTGTCAGTTCTTCGATGGTTATATTAAATTCCGCTTTTTTCGCTTCTTCTCCAAGCCTTTGATATTCTTCGACAAGCTTTTGTATTTCAGGTCGCATTAAAGTAAACGGACGGTTGATTTGAGCGGGGTCAATTGAAAAAAGTTCTACAAGAGCGTTGTGTACATCCGTCTGACGGTTTCTTAAAACACCCGCGATATCAAGCTGACTTCCAAGTACGTCCGCGATTGTTGATCGCGCCGTAAGGGATCTTTCAAACTCGTTAATATATAATTGTGCAGCTCTATTTCCGCTGTTTTCTATAAGCGTGTGATCTATATTCGCAATTTCTCCGAACCATTCCTGCCATGTTTTTCTTACGTTTTCAAGCCTGGGAGGTATGGTTTCAATGCTCGTTGTATCGATAGTCGCTCTTACAGGTATATCTATAATCGCGCCTGATAAATTCAATTGTTTTCCGACGCTTGAAAGCGTTTCATTTATTTCATCCTGCTGTTTAAATATTCTTTCCATCAGAGAATCACGATATCCTATATATTGCTCCAGTGTAGCGTTTAACGAATCAAGTCCGTTTCCGACACTTGTATGTCTAATATCCGTTTCAAGAATATTTAATTCTCTTATAATATTGCGAAGAGCTTCCTGGTCTTGTTGAAAATTTCTTATTCTTGACGACTGCGCGTTTACTACGTTTTGAACATATAATTCCCGCTGGAGCTGCGCTGCTTCCCTAACTGTAGTGTTATTTGCCCTGATAACATTGGTCAGTTCCGGGTATAATCTTATAAGCTCTCTTGTCGTTTTTTCATCAAGAGTTTTCTCTTCGTTTCCGTCAGCATACGTTTTAAGAAGATCGGTTGCCGCTGTATTTGTTTTTGCAATTTCTCTTTGTAAATCGTCATATGCGTTAACTTGTTTATAAATTAATCCCGTAATAATTCCTGCGGCGGCTATTGCCCCGCCTATTGCGAGCATAAAAGGATTTGCGGCGACTAACGCCATCGCGGCTGCAATTCCTTTTATCGCTATTATCGCGGGACCCGATACGGCGACAACTCCTCCCATGCCTAAAACGAAGCGCTTGGTTCCCTCGTCCATGTTTGTGATACCGTTTAATAATGAGCTCGCTCCGTTTAAAATATCCGCAGCAATGGGCAGTAATAATTCGCCAAAAGAAGCAAGAGCCTGCTTCGCGTCCGATGTCGCGGTTGAAAACTTTTCAAGTACCGTGCCTGAAAGTTCGTTCATCATCCCCGCGAACTGACCTCCGGGACCCGTCATGGACTTGAAAGCGCTTTCAAGATCGTTAAAGCCGATTTTTCCTTCAGCTGCCATGCGGCTTATACTTTCTTCACACACACCCATTGATACGGATAATTGTTTAACTATCGGAATTCCCTGCTGCTGCAATCGTACAAGGTCTCTTGTCGTAAGGTTTCCCATCGCTCTTGCCCGTTCAAAAGAACTTGATATTTCTCCAAACGAAACTCCCGTACCCGCCGCGACATTTCCAAGCATTTGTATTGTTTGTGTAGCGTATTGCGTATCATTACCCATATTAACAAGAGCTTTGCCAAGCGAAAAAACTTCGTCGCTGGAAAGCCCGGGAGAATTACCCAACTGCCGCCATTGTTCAAACACCAAGCTTGCTTCTTCCGCGGAGCCTAACATGTTTTTTAAAGATAATTGTAGTTGTTGATTTTCCCCCGCGAACTTAATAGCGGCAATGCCTGCGCCGCCAAATATACCTGAAATAATTAATGATTTTTTAGATAACGAATCAAGAGCATCTCCCAAGGAAGCGGATTTTTTTTCCGACTCTTCTATGCCGCCCGAGAGTTTTTTAAAATTTTCAATTGCCCTGGCTGTTTCCGCTTCTACCAGTATCCGCAGTTCGTCTTGTACTACCATCCCGATCTTTTTCCTTCAAAAGTTCAAGCTCCGTATCAAATAATTCTACAAGCTCAACAAGAGCCGACGGCTCCTGTATCCAGGCGGGTCCGTGCGGCCAACCGTAACGCTTTATTTTACTCCACAAGTTATAGGCATTATAAAATTCAGAGGTAAGGTAATCATTTACCTCACCTCTTTTAATGACAAACTCGCGCAGGATTAATTTTTCATTCGCGTAACAGGGTTTTAATTCCCGCTCGTGCCATCCTCCCCAGACAAGGTTGAATCCTGTTTTAAGATTTTTTTTTGCGAATCGGAAAGTTTATCGGAACACACTTCCACGCAAATTTCATTTACCAGTTTGAACATCCCGGAGAAACTTGCGCACGCAAGTTCTTCGCCTGTCGTAATCTGTTTTTCTTTTCCGCCTTCATCAGTATCTTCTACAAACAAGTTTTTTATTTCTCCGATATGACGGCGAAGAATTTTTGAAGTATTAAATTTTGTCCTTGACGCGGAATTAATTAAATCCTTGCCTTTGGAATCTTTTTGAACCTGCTGCGTAAGCTCTACAAAGACTAACGTTTCATGATCTTCCGCGGTAGGTCTTATTATTTCTACGGACAACCTTTCTGATTCCGGTAATTCAAGATTGTCGTTTATAACAGGATAAAAAGTATAATTCTTTAAAGCGCTGAATTTCATGTGGCATCCCCTTCGATTACCGTGCGATAATAAATACCGGGATTATGCGTACCGTCAACACGATAGTTAAAATTAAAAGGACATACTCCTTCAATCGGTTTGTCTGTCTGGAACGATTCAATAACGACCGGAAAATACTCCCACGCTTCAACTTCACCTTCCATGATGGTTTCCCGTCTTGAAAGCATGAAGTGATGAGTTCCGGTTTTTGCAGGTTCGTAAGTGATATACGTGCCATCATCCGTAATAACGGCGTTGAATTCGTTAATTAAATAACGCTGTTCGATACTGTCGACATCAACCTGTCCGTTAATGGTACCGCTTCGATCTTTGAATACTGACGCGACAAAAGCCCGTACTCCGCTTTCGACATCCGCCTGTGTCGTAACGTCAAACACCTGTCCCTGGGCGCTCGCGCTGACATCCGTCGTAAAAGAAACTTTTTTGAGCGTCCACGGAATAAGACTGTCACCCGCCGCAAGTTCCTGATCTTTTTTCGCGTAATAAAAATCACCAGCTTTTAAAGAGCGTCCGCGTTTCTTGCCGGGATCGCTTCCGGGTATTCCGCTACTCTCTGTAGCTTTTGAAAGGATTTTATACCAACCGTCTTTTGGTACGACAACACCCGGGCTTCCGACTACTGTTTCCCCAAATTTTATTTCGTACAAAAATCCGTCTTTTCCTGTCGTTTTCATATTTTCTCCTTAATAATATTTGCCGGATAAGAAATTGAAATTTCCCACCCTTGTGCATACCTTACAGGCATTGATGACTGTTCTTCATCAGGATACTCGAACCTGCCGTTCTGCCGCCGTATCCAGTGAGCGTTAAAATGATATTTTTTATCGGCGGCTGCCGTTAGCCGCATATTGCTTTCATGAAGCGGCAATAGCTTGCGTAAAGCGATTATAGTATCTGTGACCCATCGACTGTGAGTACCTTCGCTTTTAAACTCAGCGTTAAAAGTTATTCGTTCCCAGCCTTTATTTACAAGTTCGGGATTATTTCGATCAATTCCTGCCGGTTCAAGTTTTGAAAAATATAATTCCATCCTTGGGCGGTTTGCCGATGTCTTTTGCGGCATTAAAACAGCGTCTATTCCCAAAGCGCGGATACTTTCTAAAAGCGCGTTAATTATATTTTCCATAACTTTTATACTTTTCCTTTTAAAGCGTTCATTACGCCTTGCTGAATTAATTTCATAATGTATTCTTCGTCTTTTTCATCAATGTATAAAAACGGACGCGCGGGAATTTTTACCGATGACGATATTATAAAAAGCGCGAATTCCTTTCCGCGCTTGCCGTTTTTTCCCGTACTTTTTTTATACGCGAAAAAAACTCTTCCCGCTTTGAAAAAAACATAACCGTCGGCTTTCATCACGTTTATAAGCGCGCGAGGAGTACGCGCTCCATATGTACGCATTAGTTCTCTTGTTTTGGTGCCAGCGGGGATATAAAGAGCTCCCGATTTTTTCGGAGTAATGGTTCCCCCTTCCTGTTGAATATGCGCGTATTTTAAATTAGTGCTGGCATCAGCCCATAATTCCCCTGAATGCGGCGCTATACTTTGCGTCAGCTCGCCGCTGTCGTGTAACGTTTGGCTTCCCTGCTTTACGGCTTGCGTTAAAGGCGCGTTTGCGGGTTTTATCCCCGAATTAATTTTTCTGTTCGCGCTGCTTTGTAAATACATCGCTGTTTTTTTCATAACGGGCGCAAGTCCCGCTCCGAGCGTTTTCCCGTAATCAGGCGGACGGCTTACTACCTTAACTCCCATAACGCGGAGGCTCCGTAGTAATGATCGCGCCTGTCGAAGGACCCTGACTGTCATTATGTTTTGTGGCGATACTTCCAAAGTATGTTTCGATTAAATCCGCCGCGTCCTGTTCGGCTGCTTTCGCGCGGCTTTCATTGCCTATGTAAGAAAACAATTCGTAAATAGCCCGTTTTAATACAATTGTTTTTACAACTTCATCTTCTTCATCGTATTTGTTTTTGGTAGACGAAATTTTTCCATATACCCAGATAACTGATTTGTGTATTGCTCTGGAGGCGACTTCATCGTCGGCAAACGACGCCGTGCGAAAATCATCGGGATTTAATTCTTTCTTTAGGTCATCTACGGTTATAATTGTTTCCGGCATTTAATGCTCTCCAAAAAACAACCGCCTGATTTCAGTCAGGCGGTCTCAAACTTATGACGCGAATTTCGCGAATACAATTCCCTTTCGGTTAATCAACGGGAAAGGTTTGCTCTTTACATAAAGATCTTCACCCCTCTGATCCGTTCGCGCTTTTGTGAACGCGTAGAAAGGTACCGCGTAAGGCATAACAACGTCGTCGAGACGCAGATACGGAAGTTTTTGTCCGGCGTTAACGGCTCTTGCCATTATCTCCAGCGGCTCAACCATATACTTGGTTGTTTTAACGCCGTTGGAATCAATATCGATCCATGAATCGTTATCAACAAGAATTTCAAATCCGGCGACGGAAACTTTTCCGGGTCCGGGAACAATTGTGTATGACTTTTGATTTTCTCCGGCTTTTACGATTGCCTGAAAAACTTCAAGCGAAGCGATAAACTCAATCGCTCCTCCGATACCCTGATCCCTTATTGCCAATGTTTGCTGTTGTAAAATAACGACAACTCTGGCGATAGTCAGGTTGTTAAGAGTATCAGGAAGCGGAATGCCTTTAATGTCGCCGTAATCGACCAGATAACGGCTCATGGCGGTTCCCGCCTGCATCATATAATCGATGTTGCCGCGATGAGCTTGCGCGCATAACGCTCTTGTTGTGGAGCGTACAACACGTAAATGATTGCTGATTTTATCGTCAATCATCTGCTGCTTGCCTGTATCCGTCGCCCGTTCGTAATCATCGATCTCCACCGCTGTGAAAGTGTCGTCGATTTCAATCGGCATTGGCTCGATTACCTTGACGGATATACCGCTTTCGGGTCTAACACCTAACGCTCCGCGTTTTATAACAGGTACGTTACCGTACTCCGCTTCTAATTCCGCGACCGCGATATGCGTGGAGTTTTTAAGCGGTCGGTTGGAAAAATAATTCATCGCGTTTAATTCTTCTGGAGCGTTTGCCGCGATAATTCTTTCAATGTCGTTTGGTTTTATAATTATCGCCATTAGTTACCCCTTCTTTGCGCTTGTAAAAAGCTGCAATGGATAGATACCTGTCGCGCAAAGTTTATTCGCCATAGCTTTTGTCGCGGCAACAGGTTCCGCGCCGCTGGAATTTAAAAGCCGTCCAAATATGACAGTGCCATGCCAGCATACGAGAACCTCCGCGTTGGTTCCGTCAGAATCTTCAGCTAATACCGCGACAGGCGTATCAGCTGGAGCTGCCGCAATTAAAGCGGTTGAATCAATATTCCACTTAAGAATTGTTCCAGCTTTCAACTTTGCGGTTTTATCCGCGAGTAAACCGGTGTCAATAACCGGCTGGTGTCCGGGATGAATTACCTCGGACTTGTTTTTTACAGGTACGTTTTCGTAAGATACCATTTATACTCTCCTACATTTTTTTCGCGGCGGCAGCCCAGTCAATCGGGTTTTCACCATTGATATTGTCGCCGTAATTAAAATTTGACGCTCCTGTTTTTACAGGCTGCGGCCAGTTTCTTAAAACTTCGCCAAGCAGCCATAGGGCATCCCGCTTCTCGGTTTTTCCGTTATCTGAAAAATCGAAGGCTCCAACAGCCTCAACATGACCCGCAAGGGTTTTTGCCTTATCCGCGATCCCCGCGGGCAGTTTTTCCGCGATGTCACGCGCAAACCCTTCCAGTCGTTCCTGCCTTCTCGCGGCTTTAAGTTCACCGAGCTGCTTTTGCATGTCGGAAAACTTATCGTCGGAAGAATCCGTTTCTACCGCGGCTTCCGCCGCGGCAGCGGCTACTTCGGTCGCGGCTTGCTTGGCGGCTACCTGTTCTTTGAGAGATTTGTTCTCTTTTTCAAGTTCCGCGATTTCCGCATCCTTTTCGTCCATAGCTTTTTTTTCTTCGTCTGTCATTGTATCGTTATCCTCCTTTTCAGGAATTTGTCCTGAAAATTGATACCTGCTTTTAGCGGCTTCTTTTGTATTTGTACTGAAGTTCACCGCTACCTGTGAAAGCTCTTCAAGCCCGGGAATCTTTGGCGGTATGGCTCCCAGTATCGCGAGATGATGTAATACTCGTTTGCCGTCTTTAGAACGCCTCGGCATTGATATAGACCAGCCATCGTAGTAACCGCCTTCATAAAGCTTGTCGCCTATTTCGCTAAATATAACGGGACCTATAATCGAATTGCCGTCTGTAGAAGACCATATGTCGATTACGTCTCCAAACTTCGGAGCGCGATCCGTTACATCGTGACCTACAATTACAGGGCGCTTGCCTGAAAAAGTTTCAGCTAACTCGGCGATATCCTTTCTTGTAATTTCGCTGCCGTCCAAACCCCATTTACCAACACGGGCAAGTTCAAGCGTTCTAATTTTTTTTTGCGGCATGATTTACCTCTTTCATGTGGTAATTATCTTTTTTAAAAAATAAAAAGCGCCGTTTCCAGCAGCGCTGTCAAACATGAAAACAGCCTTTTAACGGCTCGTTATTACTAAAAAGGTAAAATGAGACGGCTTGCGTGTATTCGATTGTTATTCAACGGTGAATTTTTGGTGAATAAGGGTATTAAAATATGGACTATGACCGCGAATTCTTCAATTTTCTTTAAATTTAAAATTTGCTTGACTTTTTTGTGATTTGCAACGATACTCAAGGTATGAACAGCTCCGTTAACCTCGCTGTCGAAGTGAGGTCGATGACGGAGCTGTTTTATTTTGTATAACGCAAAAACTTGTTACCCCAGGAAACTAATACTGTTTGTAAGTGCTCGCTATTTCGTAACCGATTGCTAACCTGCCGTGTTATTTCTTCGTGAGTATATGCTGGTGAAACCTCAAGTAAAACCAATGTTGCAAACTGTTCTCTGGATTCTTCAATTCTTCTTTCAATAGTACGTTTACCTACTTTAAAAACATGTTTAATTTCCGCCGTATGTCCGTCTATAATCACATCGGGACTTTTCGAGATAAATGTTTTCGGCATAAAGAAAACTCTGTGTCCTTCATCGGCTGCTTTTTTCGCAAGACCTATTTCATCGGTTTGAATTAAGTTTCCCCTGATATCCCATTCGTTTCTAATGCCCGGCTTCGCGTCCTTCGCCCGTCTTACATATCCGCCTGAAGGCAATTGCGCGAGAGGCGTTCCTTTTATCGGATACAATGTTTCAAATCCGCCTTTGACAATTTTATGCGCGTACGCCGGCATTCCCAGTTTGATCGCGGCAGCCGCGATTTCCCCGTCAATACCGTAATCCTTCGCGCGTTTAATCATAGCGGGCGTTAGCCGCCAAAAACTTTCCCTGTCCAGCGGATGGGAGCCAAATCCTTTTTGCGGTTTTAAATCACGATCCTTTTTTGAATAGAATTTATCAGGTCCGCCCGCGTCATCTATTTCCGATTGATCGTAAATTCCTCTTACGGTTGATCTGCAGCCGAAATGAAGCGGCGGAAAATGATTTCCGTCTCTCCATACCGGATCGCCGTACGGTCTTATAAAAGGCGGATTGGAAAGAGCGTGACAGATATCGGTCTGACGGCTGTCAATTATACCTATAAACTCAAGCGCGATAGGCGGCGTCTCTTCAAACGCCATGGCGCGTCCCGCGTTATAAATCGTTGTCTGATTGGTTCTGTATACCGTTTCCCAGTAAGCTCCGTTCCCTTTTCCAAACCCGATGCCGTTTAATATTTCATCGTCCGTTATTTTTAAAAATCCGCCAAGAGATCCGCCCTGTTCCATATTACGTTGAAATATTTCTTTCATTTGATTAATCGCGTCAACATCATTTAAACGCCCGACAGTAAAAGATCGCAGTCGTAATTTATTATCAAGATCGTAATATTCTTTTCTAGTCAAAGGAATCTGCGTTCTTAAAAATGATACAGCTTCTTCAAAAGGAAGAGTACTGACGGGTATTTCAGGTAACAAAGGTATATCGGCGAAATTATTTTTTACATTTTGACAGCTTTTTAATACGGCTTCCATTCCCATCAAAGAACTTCGCGTAAACATTTCGTGAATGGCGTTCATTGAGTCGTAATCAGGCGGAAGGATAAACGTCAGATCGTTTAATATTTCCGGCTTTTTGGCAATGTCCTTGAGCTTCTCGCGTATCCGTTTTAAAAGACTTTCCGTTATCTTATACCTATACGGCATTTCCATGCGGTCAAGCAACCGCGCGTTTTCTATTTCAATACGGTTTGTTTCGATTTTGTCCGCAAAAAAAAACTGTCGCTATTATCACTGTCGGCGCGATCGCCAAAGTACATTGAAGAAGCCGACGGCTTAACAAACGAGTCCGCGGCGTTTTCAGGACGAGGCAGATGCACTTTGTCATAAAGCGCGTTAAGCGATACGGGAATATTGCGATCGATCGCGTCTCTGATTATTTCCCAGTCCGCGAAGTCAGTCGAATCTATATCGTAACTTGGAGCTGCCGCGCCGGGAAAATTTACTTCAACAAAATAATTATACAGGATTTGATCCGACTGCTGTATCAGATAAGCGTCATGCGTTGTTGTAAAATTGTACGTCTCGGCGTGAAGCAGTCCCTGGCTTTTTGTTCCATACTGCGCTTCGCTTGTCATAAGTGACTGCGCTGTAATACCGTAGGAAATTTCCTCGTTGCAAACTTTTACGATTGTTTCAAAATCTTTAATCGCGCCGTCTACCACTTTGATTTCTTTAATATTCGCGAACGCTCCCGAAGATCCGCTTTTCATTTCACGAAGCATTCCTGTAAGTTTTCCCGCTGTAGCTTCGGCATCAGCGGCGTTCTTTGTTTCAAATATCGCGAGTATTGAAGGAACTCCCAATCGTTCCGCGGCTTGTATCCAAAATCTGAAGCCCAACTGCTTAAACTTCCAGGGCCAATAGCAGCTTCTAAGCGCCGGCGTACCCCATAAATTTCCGTCGCCTTTGTCGTTTCTGTGTATGATAAACTTGTTAGGCTCGTCTAAAGGTTTGTTTAACGCTGATAAATACGG
This sequence comes from Treponema sp., assembly GCA_009784995.1. Classification (GTDB taxonomy): domain Bacteria; phylum Spirochaetota; class Spirochaetia; order Treponematales; family Breznakiellaceae; genus WQXQ01. The sequence continues at coordinate 11,245 of WQXE01000009.1, forward strand.
CACTCCGTAATTGCCGCTTCGCGGAAAATTTATCGCGGTTCTTGGAATAGGAATAAAATCCACAGGAACATACAGTCCGCTCTTTTTCTCCCAAATAATTTCGCATAACGCGATGCCGTAAGGAATCGCGTTTAATAAGATAGTATTTAACTTATACATTAAGTTAAAAGTCAAATGTTCGCGACAGGCGTTATCAATTAAATTATTACCGCTTTCCGTAATCGAGCCGTACATGAGCTGAACACGATCCTTGCGGTTATCAATAAGCGATTCAATCTTTGGATCGTTCATCATCTTGCCGAATATTTCCTGACTTTCTCCGACCGAAGAAAGCCAGCTGTTTGTATCGTCCATATAACCTATAATCGATCTCATTGATGACGATATGTCTACAATTTTTGTTGTTAATTCCTGCCGCTCGGCAGCTTTTTTATTTGCCATTATTAATACCCAAAAAACATTGTATTATTACGACCGCCTGTCGAAACGATTACAGGAGGAGCCGACGAACTGCCTTCTTCCCATGCGTATAAACACATGGCAGCTGCAACAGCACCATCGCCGTGTCGCTTTGATTTGGCGTCACCCCTGTCGGATCTTTCTTCGTTAGGCACAACAGGCTGACCATTTTTCATTATAATTATTCCAAAATCAGACAGAATAAACTGATCATCAGGTAAAACAAACTCTCTGCCTTCCAATCTGTTTTTTAATTTTGGAAAAATATTCGCGTACCACGATCTTGTTATCATTACCATTTCCGCTCCGCATGAAAGCCGCTGCGCCGCCGCTTCCGCGAGCGCCTGCCCGTTACCTCTGCCGTCTATCGCCGCGTTTCCCAAATTACAATTAATACTGACAGACCAAAGAATCTGCCACTGCTGATCGTAAGGAACGTTATTCAATTCGATTATAAGACGGCTTTCCAAATCCTGTTTGTTTCGCTCTTCGGCAATCCAGATTACCGACAAGTTTCCACTTCGCGCGAAATCCTGTCCTAAACAACATGATCCTCTAATACGGCGCAGCAATGGAGCAATTTCTACTTCAAACCATGTTTCTACTTCTTCCCATCTTTTTCGAGACGGTTCCCACATAAAACTGTCTTTACAATCAAGACGGACAATCGGCAGTTTATCCGCGCTAACGGCGCAGGAAGCAAGCATTCCGTAAGGAAAGTATTTTGAGCCGCTTCGTGACGGAATAACATCCAGCTCTTCTTCAGCGTTTGTTTTGTATATATCCCTGATATTTTCAATCCATTCGGATTCGCCTTTTAATGTCCATTCTTTTTCATTGACAAGACATATACGTCTATATAAACCCTGCTTTACGGCGTCATTAAAAGCAGTGCGATGCACACTCCATTTTTTTTCTTTCCCGTTTCTTATATCCTTTAAAAGCTGACAGAATTCGCTGTCGTCTCCGTTATGTGTCGATATGATAGAATACGAACCGCCCCACATTAATAGAGCGAGTGCCGCCTTTTTTATATCGTTAAATTCATTTGTAAAAGCCGCTTCGTCAAGAATGATTCTGCCTTTTTTACTTCGTATCGCGTAACCTACGCCAGGCAGTCCCGTAATTTCCCTGCCGTTTGGAAACCTTATACGGTAAACCGTGTAAGGACGATCGTTTTCATTTATAATTTCTTCTTCCAATTCTCCCGCCGCCAGATTTACAATCCCGGTCCAGAATTTACAATCGGAAATAAACTGGCGGGTCATGTCTTTATTATATGAAAGATAATAAGTATTTTGTCCCTTCTTGCCTTGCGTTTGTAAAACGGAATTAAGAGCCTCCGTCCAGGAAGCTCCCGTACGGCGCCCTTTCTCCCAAATTTTAAGAGGGTTTTCGTCCTCTATCCACGCCTTCTGATAAGGCAGAAGTATTTCAACTTCAGACAGATTTCTTTTCATTATCTATTCCGATTCCAAGCACTTGGGCTTTAAGGAAATTTAACTTGTCTTCCGGTATGCCAAGCTCTTTACCGGCTTTTTCCAATTTTTCTTTACTTTCGATAATTCCCTGTTTACGTCCTCTTTGGAAATTAAGTTCCACGTTAGCCGCAAGCCCGATTGCCCTTGATACTTTTGTAAGAAGTGTTACTTTTTCTTCAGGATTCATCGTTTTAAAGTTTTCTATCTGGGATACTTCTTCAAGCAGCTTCATCGCGGCTATCTGTAAACCCGCGTCCGCTATATCAAGCCGCGCCGTATTATTGGTCGCGGCAATAAGAGCTTCCGCCCAATCTTGATTTTTTTTAAGTTCACGTAGTCTTTTTGAATGGCTTTTAAGCGCTCTTGTCACGGCGGCTTTACTTACACTGTAACCTTGTGCGGAAAGTCTGTCCGCTATTTCCTTTTGTCTGAAACCTTCTGAATGGTACATCTGAATTACGGTTTCTATCAAACCTAAAAGTTCTATTTTACTTCTCTGCGGCACGACGACCTCCTTTTAACGCCGCGACGGCGTCTTTTATAAAATCAAGCTTCGCTTCAATCGCTCCGATACGATGAGCTATATCAATTTGGATTCCCTTGGTTTCGCCTTTAATTTCCGCTATATCCTTTTCGTTCTTTTCTGTTTTTTGTTCAAGACTTTTTACAACAGCTTCCTGCCTTCCTTTATCTTGTCCTACTTTAATCCACACTGTTACAAATCCGATAAGGCTCATGATAAATCCGAGAACCGGAATTAAAAAAAATATTATCTCGTTATTCCCCATATAACTCCTCCCGCGAATATAAGACCAGCGCTAATCCATCCCGTTACAGCAAACCGCTTCCACCGTTGCGTTTCGCTTTTCTGCCTCGTCCAGGATTCCCATAACGCGACGTATTCCGTCCGCAAGCTCGTAAGCTCCGCCGTAAGCGCTATTAACTCCGTCTGCGATATCTCCAGCGATATTTCCGATTCTTCCAGCCTCGTCAAAACCGACTCTAACCTCTCTTGCAGCCTCTGCGACATTTCCAGCAGCGTTAATGATTGCGTCCGCTGCGCGTTCAACTCTCTCTGAAGCCTTGTCGTATTTTCCGACATCAGCAGCAGCTCCCGCCTGATTGATTCTATTTCCGATTCTGTCAAATAAATATCCGACGCAAAAACCGAAACAGAACAGTAACAGATAAATAATAACAACACGCATATTTTTTTTAACAGCATCTTTCATCTCCGTTTCCTTTGCCGGTATTTTTCTCCGGCAATTTATCAAGGTGGATCTTATCTTCCCAAACGTTGGCGGCAAGATAAGCTATAATGGGACCTACCATCAACGTCGCGAGACTGTTAAATCCTGTAAGGTCTTTAACCACGATGTATGTGATAAGAGCCATAGACCATAAAGCGATCCAGACTTTTACCGATCCCAGTTTTCGTAAAGTGTTTTTCATTTAAACTTCTTTATAAGGTGAGCCCATTTTTTCGCCCCGGACCGCGGTTTCATAATCCTGGTAAAATCCGCAAGCGGCAATCTTACTCCCTTACCGTTATGATCCTTGTAATCGGTTTTGTGATTGCCCCAGGGGTCGTCGATAATAAAATAAAAACCGTCCTTGTTTTCACCGTATCCTACTGCGGCTACAATATGATGTAACGGTTTTCCGTTTTGTCTGAACTCTCCAGACACTACCGCGGCGCCTCCCGCGTCAATCGCCGCGACTATTTCTTCTATGTTTACGCAATCGCGCCATGTTACAGCGGTAGCGTCATACCCGAATGATTTTAAGAACCTGCCTGTAGCGTATGCCAACACTGCGTGCCATTGATTCGGCGGGATTTTTCCCTGCGGATCAATCTGTTTCCACCTCTGTAACGTAGCTTGATCGGAATAGATAAAACGCATCAGTAAATCTTCCGGCTGTTCGTTACACTTTGAAAATTTATCAACAGGCCAGCCCGCGGCGCACAACGCTATTATCATTGATGTCACGTTACATGCGGACGAAGGTTTTTCTTTATTATCACGCTGACTGCGAAACGGTTTACCCGCGCCGTTATCTACTTCTTTTTTTGTTTCATTATCTATCTTTTCCATGGTTAATCTCCTTGGCTTTAGTGTACAAAGTGCAAATGCAGGAGAGCCGTACAGGGAAGGAGATATGTATCTGTTATATGGAATAATAAAAACACAGGAGAATCATTATGAAAGGAAGAAATAAAACCACTGCTCAAATTTCAGAAAAACCACAGGAGACGGAGCGAATATCTTGTTACTCTGCCAGCGGTTTTTTAATAGACGTTCTTGAAAGAAATGGCTTTTTTGTTCGCAGTCTTGAATTCTACGGTTCTGGTAGAAAAAAATTTCGCCTTGATGTCCAACTTATTGCGGACGATGAAAAACTTCAGAACCTGCTTCAGAGTTTACTTGAAAACCAATTAAATTTATTATAAAGAATCGTTACGATGAGCAACAGCCACAACAATGGGTCTGTCTTGATAAACCTCATGGCAATTAGGACATTCCTTGAAATTAGCTTTAAGATGCCGTCTTTCCTTTTTTTTACCTTCGTAACAATTGGGACAATAGGGTATTTTTGAATCAGAATCGTAATAAAGACCATCCTTAGAATTAAAAATAAGAGGATTATCTTTGTCATTTTTTAGGTAGTCAAGTTCTTTTTGTAATGCTCCATTTTCTTTTATAAGCAATGCCGCTTTATTTTGAATAGTTGCGAGCTGTATCCTTAATTCAGCAATCTGGTTTTGAAGTTCAGCGTTTTTTATGTTTTTTGAAAGTTCCAATAATGCGGACGCGCTGGTAATAGCTGTGCCTGTCAGTGTTATTTAATCAATCATTACTTATCCCCTCTTCATTTTTTTTCTTTAAAAAAGAAAAGTTAATTATCAGTCCAGTATTAAAAACATTAATAATGATATCAATAATTGAAAATAATGCAAATAAAAAAAATAGCACTTCTAAAAATATAACAATGAAGTTTCCTGCAGAAGCCATTATAAACGATGTAGGGATTTCAATCGATATTGGTTTTATTAGTTTAATAAATACCGCTACGATTAATGGGAAAAATTGCGCTAAAATTGTAACAGAGAAAGCAGCATAATTTTTTTTAAATATGATATCATGATTATCCTTTGCGATTTTGTCTGATTTATCTGATAGGTTAAGTATAATTGCAAATCCAGCAATAGAAAATCCTAGAAGGGGTGGAATAATTGAAATAATTAAATCATTTACCATCTCAATATAAAAAATCTGTTTATCAGAAGCGAAAAAGCAAATAATGCAAGCTACTATGCTTGCTATAACAGTAGCCAATATAAAAAACTTATTTATCACTATTTTGCCAAAAGGTATAATGTTTAAAACACCTTTTAACCCAAGTGAAAGCCGTTCTATTTGCTTTTTATCTGAAGGCTGTTCTGTCGTTACATTTGCCGATTTGCTTTTTTTTATTTTTTCATTTATTGATTTACGTTTTTCATTTACTTGTTTTTCCTGTTCCTTATTATTAATAATTAGCAAAGCATAATTCTCATTCCAGTATCCAATACGTGTAGCCGCTCTTTTTATAAGGGTTAAGAAATCTTTGTTTTTTAGCTCTTCAACATTATTTATAGTTAATGCTGTGATATAAATACTTTGTTTAAAGTCTTTAAAATTTTTGATGTGTTTTTTCAATTTGTCTTTGTTATCATATATAGGTATATACGAACTACAACTAAATTCACTGTTTATTGTTTTATTGATAAACAAAAAAGTCGCTATTGCTTCGCATTCATAACAAAAAGCTGCTATTTTTTCCAATTGTAATCGGGTATCATCACTTATTCGTCCCCTAAGGTAAAAATTGAGATCATCATTAGGAACAAAAACAAGACTGCCTTTTTCAAGCATACATAAACCTTCTATAAAATAATAAAAAAACCCCGGACATTGCCGAGGCTTTTGCTAAAAGCACATTAGTTTTTACCTAAACTTTACTCATGCCGCTTCTAATACGCTTTTTTTGCTGCAACTTTCTTTACTGTAGACTTTTTGGCTGTAGCTTTTCTCGCTGCTGGCTTCTTGGCTGTGGCTTCTTTAGCATTAGCTTTTTTAACTACGATTTTTTTTAAAAGTTCTTCATCTTCTTCTAACTGCCTAGATAGCTCAAACAGGGTTTTTTTATAAAACTTGTTTTTGGGGTTTTTATCAACTAAGCTTGTATAAAGTTTTACTTGGCGCTTTTCAAATCTAATGGAGCCTTCCCCTAGCTTAATTTCAGAAAATGGTATTGTTTTCAATGAAACCATAACTATTTATACCCCTTTTTATGAAAAACTAACATTGAACATTCTTCGCTCCAACCCCCAACACGAACAGCTCTATTAATAATAGCTCTCCATGCTTCTTTGTCCTCAAGTTCTTTTTTAGTTCTCATTAATTTTGCTCCAAGAAAAATACTTTGGTCAATATCTTTTTTATAGTTTCCAGTGTACTCTTCTAATAGCTTTTCTTTATTATATATCGGCATAAATGCTTCACATTTTATATTCCCTGATATAAAACGAATAAATAAAAAAACCGCTGATGCTTTACGAGCAATACAATAATTTACTATTTTTTCTATGATTAACCGATCGCTATCACATAAATGTTCTGTAAGATAATCATGAAGTTCTTCTATGGGAACTGCAGTTAATCCCCTTCCAAGCATAGCCACCCCCTCCACAAAAACACAATAAATGCGATCTCTGTGTCTATGTACAATATTTAGCTTTGTCTAGCATAACACTAAACACTCAGGTTTTTGTATAAATAAGCAAACCCCTCATATTTATAAAATATACCACAATTTTATAAAAGTTGATAGAGAAATTTTTACATCCTTGATCGCAACCCCTCTAAACCCCACCTCTTTTTCCTGGCAACATTACTACTGCCGCTCGAACCTTGCCTACAATAGCGACCTTTTCGGCACTGCTAGTATAACTCTCATACATCTTGTTATCGCTGATAACCCGATACCCATCCGGCGTATGCTGCACCCGCTTAACAAAGGTCTCTTCAATAGTTTTAATCACATAGACCCCATCGCCATCCCAGCCGCCGCCATCGCAGACCACCATATCGCCGTCGTTCAATGTGGGGTTCATTGAATCCCCCTTGATCGGCAGGCTCATAAGATGGGGGTATTTAGAAAGCTCTTTTGGCGCGTGAATGAACCGTGTCGGAAGTTCATCCTCTCCAATACCTGCGCCGTGCCCGGCAGAGACAGGGTTATCATCTAGCACAGGGATTACAATCCCATCGTCAAATTCTTTGTCGCTTTCAAAAACAAGGGGGATGCCTGGCAATTTATGCCTAAGCCCATTTTGTGGCTTTTCCGACCCACAAGATTTATATTCACTAAGCCCGTTTTGTGGCTCGTTATTTAATAATAGATTATATGTTTTTAATGCCCTTTCCGCTTCTTCTATTTGTATTCTAATAAGTTCGGGATTTTTTTCTACATAATCCCTCAAATATTTTGCAGCAGGTGAGTTAAATGACTCTTTAGCCATTTCTTCTAGCTCTTTTAAAATTGGAATATTTATAATTGGACCTTTACCATTTAAAAACCAGTCTGTGTTTATACCACCAGAAGCTAAGGCACCTAATAATTTATTAGGATTATCTATTTTATCTTTTTCAAATTTTGATAAGTAACCGTTAGAAAGCCCCAAAATTCGTTCTAAACCAGAATTGTTTTCATTAAAATACTCTCTAAGCTCTTGTATTTGTTTAGCGTATTTCATTGAATTTTTCAATTTACCTCTTGACAAATTAGAATATTTCTACGACAATTAAAATATCGGAAAGCCAGACCGAGGGCTTTAGAAAAAAAAGGAGAACGGCGCAATGTTCCGCCAAGAATACCGCCGTTCTCCTAACACCACCCCACAAGGAGGCTGTTTTGAGTATAGCACCATTAACGGCTCCGGGCAAGCCAAACATGCCCACACGATTACGTCCTTCCAGAAGAGAAGGACTGAATATCACGTACAAACTTAAGGATTTAGGAGTAGGCTGTACCGATATAGCCAGAACCCTTAATGTCCACCATTCAAACATTTGCAAAGTTGTCTCTGGGCAACGCCGCTCAAAGCGTATTGAATCAGAAATTGCGAGAGTTCTAGGCAAGGCAAGTTGGAACGATGTTGTACTAGAAGCTCAAAGCGAAATTTATAAGAAGCCTGTAGAACTTATTTTGCTGGAAAGAAAGCAATCGGCAGAAACTGCAATCAAGTCATCAAAAAAGCGCATGAAAGATTATATCGAAAGGGATATATCTTCCTCCGATTCAAAAGCTAGAGGAAAGCTTAATCGAATGGCGGCAGGCTTATGATTGACGCTTTCGATGACGTAATAAAAAAAGGGCAATCTCTTTTAAAGAAATGCACAGTTCCTACGGTAAAAATATATCCGTCAGCAGAACTGCTTATACATCTTCATGTAATGAGAGAATACCTCGCAAGCCAAAAAGGGCAGTACAAAGATCCAGATGCAGATGATTATATCCATCTTTCATGGACAGGGTACTGCAAAGAAATCGGCATATCTTACCAAAAGGCTAATTATTGGCTACGTTCATTCACGCCTAACAACGAAAACGCTAAGGCAAAAACAAGGAGGGGCGCATGAATAAATCAAAGCCTAAATCTTGCAGAAAATATGGAACTAAGTCGCAAGGTATTTGTCCTTTTGATTTTGAAGGCGGAATCTGTCGAGGCTGTCCAGAATCAATTGCGGCGTTCGGTAAAAGAAAAGGAGTAAAACATGAATAACGAAACAAATTTCGCAAACGGTTTTGATTATTTTTGCGAGAATGACGGAATATTTTTCTCCGTACAATATGAATCCGATCTTATCGACAGTGTCGAAATGTGTCCGTATTGCGGAGGAGATAATCTTCTTCGCAGTATAGATGAATTCCTGGAATATCTTGAAGACAACAATACCGATCCTGTTAATTTCTACAAAGTATTCCCGCCTGACGAACTAATACCAAATTCTCGCACCGGAGCTACGCCGAGACAAGTATCTATGATTATCAGTCTGGTTTCGATGAGAAGCGAAAGAAGTATTCCTATAACAGTCGAAAGTGTAGCGGGAAACTGCAATTCTTGTGTCGAGATTATCAGAAAAGTTTTTAAAGAACTTCACATAACGGAAGCGGCGGAAGATAAGTGAATAAACACAACCTCGACCTGTATGGGTTTGAGAATATAGAAAATCAAGAGGGGAAGTTATTATGAACGTTGCAAAACAAACGGCAAAAAAACCAGCGCGTACGACAAGCGCGCGGGAAACGGTCTATATGACCAACAGTCAGGGACATCAGATACCCGAACACATGGTAAAGGATGTCGATAAAAAAAGAGATTTGACAGTCCGCCTTATCGCCGCCAAAGCGATGGAGATGAAAGAAATCCTTTCAGGGTTCAAAGAAGAAATAAGAGAGCAAATTTATTCATTTGTAGATTTTTCCGCCAAAGAGTACGGCGTAACATGGGGCGGTAAAAAAGGCAACATCGCTCTTACAACGTACGATGGTAAATTTAAACTGCTTGTTTCCATGAACGATAACATCACATTTGACGAACGCCTGCAGGTAGCTCGTGAGCTTATCAGTAAGTGTATAGAAAAATGGAGCGAAGGTTCTCGTTCAGAAATACGTGTATTGGTTAATGACGCTTTTCAAGTTGATAAGACAGGAAAAATTTCAACCGCTCGTGTTCTTGGCCTTCGCCGTCTGGATATTCAGGACAAGGATTGGCAAAAGGCGATGACCGCAATCACAGAAAGCGTACAGGTAACAGGAACCAAACAGTATTTGCGTATTTATGAACGCGATACCAATGGTGAATATCAGATGATCCCGCTTGATGTAGCAGCGTTGTAAAGGAAAGCAGCATGAGCAAACAACAAAACACAGAACTTGTACCAATGGAACTGTCAAAAAAAATCAAGCGTTGGGATTATGATTCATCTGTATCAAAAATGCGTCCGCTTGTCCGTCAATGGAAAAAGGCAACAATTGAAATGCTTCGGGAATTATATTTAGCCAGAGAATTCCTTACAAGTCAGAAGGGACAGCATAAAGATCCGGAAGCCGATGACTACATCATCCATACATGGAGCGGTTATTGCGGTGAATTGAGCATGTCGTATCAGACCGCAAATAACTGGCTGCGTCCTTTTACTCCAAGAGAGTTATCTGATACCGGCAAAGATGTATTACTGCTAGAGTCGCCAGTGAAAAACGAACATGTAGCAAACCGCGCATTGATGCAAGCTCGCGTTAATGAAGTCATGCGTACAGGAGAGCGCCCAACTGACTGGACTGATGAAGAAGATGCTGAACTCCAAAGACAAATGAAAAACGCGCGTCTTGCGGAAATTGCGGAAAGCTGTAATGCTCCGACTTACTTCAAAGCAAATGATTATTTCAGTGATGCTTTGAAACGGTCAAAAGACATTACCAACTTCAAACTGGAAAACAGCGTTCAAATACAAGCGCAATACAAGGTATTTAAATACATCGAAGAATATCTAAGCGCTTTTGAAGATGCTGAAACACAAGCGAGAGCGGCGTTTAACATTGCGCTAAAGACTCGTAATTATGCAAATGAGTATGCGGAAAAAAACTTCCAAATTAAAAACGCGCAGTTAAATGAAGGGGGTGAAGGTGTCAACTAATCCCTTCACGTCAGGTTCAAAACTGTCAAAGATGGCAACCGTATATGATGATTGGCGCCGCCGAGACGCATTGATGCCTTTATCGCTTGTTTATGAAAATTTATCACGTAAACATGGTGTATCAGCTTCTTCAATAAAGCGTTATGTCGCGTACATCAAGAAAAACGGTTATCAGCCAAAAGAGAAAAATCCAAGATCTTTAATGGCATGGGACGCGCAGGCTCTGGAGTTTTTTAAACAGTTTTACCTGATGGCGGCAAGAGATGTTGGACACTGCACTGTACGAAACGCTTACAGGCAAACAGAGATAATGGCAAAACAAAAAGGCTGGAAGATAGGCTCTGAACCATCAGCTTATATTTACGCAAGAGAAATACACTCTGCGTTAAAGCTCTACGTCAAAGGCGGCAGCCGAGCATTGGATAATCTTTTCTACATCGCAAGGGATCTTTCAAGCCTGCGTCCGTTTCAAATCATTGTAGGAGATCAACACCGCTTTGATTTCTGGGTAACAGATGAAAACGGTGTGTATTTCCGCCCTGAATGTTATCTGTGGCTGGACATGAGAACCCGTCTGCCTTACGGAATAGCTTTTGACAGGCATTACACCTCACGCACTGTGCTTCGCGCATTAAAAATGGGAGTGATTAACTTTGGCAAATTTGAAAGCACATACAACGACAACGGCTCAAGCGAAAAGTCGGCAGTAGCCGATTATACCATAGAGCAACTCCAGCAATACGGAATGAGATTCTGCGATGAAGGCGATCTATATCGCACCGAAACAGGAGCGTATGTAATCGAAGGTACGGATGGGAAAATGCTCAATGTGGTAAAATCCCGCACCGAATGGAAAAAGCAAAACCGCCGTATTTTTGCCAATGTGAAAAACGCCAAAACAAAACCGATTGAACGTTTCTTTTCTACATTGGAACAAATACTGCGAGACATGCTATTGCCGGGCGCCGTAATCGATCCCCGCTCTGATGCGGCAGCAGAGGAAGAGTCAAATCGCCGACTGGAATGGCAGAAATCAAAAGGGTATATTCTCACCTTTGAAGAATTTGTCCGGCAAACAATTACAGCAATAGACACTTACGCGCATCGTTTACATGGAACATTAAAACGCAGTCCACTGGATGAACTTAAACATTCTATTAACGTTGAAGGTTGGCAACAGACTTTTATCAATCGTGAAGATGTGCAGTATCTGTTTATGGAACGCTCTTACGCTACAGTACGGGGCGATAGGGTATCACTGAATGGACATCAGTTTATTGGACCAAATCTGACGCAAGATATGATTAAAACAAATCGCGGAAACCTTGCTGGACTCAATCGCCAGAAAATAGAGCTTCGTTATGATCCAGATGATATCCAATCAGGCATCTGGGCGATTGATCC
>WQXE01000010.1 GCA_009784995.1 Treponema sp.
AATTGCCTGATAATAACAGGTTCTGTTAAAGCGTCTTTTTCAAGGGTTAGTATCATTCGATAATATCCGGAGAGTAAATCTATAAAACCTTCGCTTACGTCTACTCCGTTTACCGTGTTAAAAGTTAAATTTATCGGATCCATAGGAGCATTGTTTAAACGGTTAATAACAATATTTTTTACTTCTAAATTAAAATTTTCCGGTATCGTTAACTTCCAGGAAAATGTTCCTGTTCCGCCGTCATTTATGAATACATCCAGTTCCACATTTCCAAGTGTTGTGTTACCAATGTTTATATCAAACGGGTCGGATATTCCTTCTGCTGCCGGATCTCCGCTTGTCAAAGATGTAAAAGCGGATATTCGTAATTTATAATTTCCGGGAAATAAAAACACGGGATCATTTAATTCACCGCTTGCGCATTCAACCGTTTCTATAATGTCATCTGTAGCCGTGTTTATAAAATCTAATATAAATTTTTCAAATTGGTTTATGTTAAATTCAGGCATAATTGCCCTGGCTTTTACATCGTCTATTTGTAAGTAAAAAGCGCCCTTGCCGCTTGGTATGTTAAAATAGGTAACATCGGTTTCATCAAATTCCGAAATTAAGGGTTCAAAACACGCGGTTAATAACAAAGAGAAAAAAACGAGAAAAATGGGGATTTTACGCATCTTTTTACAAATCATTGTTATTTTCCAAATATCTTTCTATATATTATAACATGTTTTAAAGATTAAAAAAAGGTAGCTGCTACCAAATAAATCAACCACGAATCGAACCTACAGTTCGTTCACGAATATTCACGAAACCATAATTCGATATCTAAACTCACTTTCGAGTTTATTCGTAATTATTCGTGGTAATAACCAAAACCGGTATCTACTAACAAGAATAAAGTTTTTTTTACTTTTTTCCATTTTCGGTCATGCACCCTACATATTCACACCATATATAGGTGACAGACTTTTGTCTGTCGGGAATAAAACCTAGAAGGGGAAAAATATGAAAAATTTACAATTTATCGAAAAGGACGCAGATCTGCTTCCGCCGTATGATGACCGTATCTTCAAAGCCATGCTTATGCATCCGGACGCAAAACAGGTATTAATCGACATCGTTTCTACGGTAATTGAACGTATCGTTATAGACGTGCAGATACGAGGTAATGAACCACCTGTAATGGATATGGAAGAAAAAATGGAACGGTTTGACGTAAACTGTACCGTAGAAAACGGCGATCAAGTGAATGTGGAAATGCACTGTGAAGAAAGAGTTAATATAGGAGAAAAAAATATAAGTTTTATTAATAAATACATTTATTATTTGAGTGATTTACATTCATCACAGAAATCCAAAGGAGTAAAATATAAAAATTTGGTGCGAACATATCAGGTTACTTTTTCAGTACATCCTATTTTGCCATCTTGTAATGATTTTATCCACAGGTTTTCATTACGAAAAGAAAACGGAGAACAATTAAGCGATCAGATTAACATGGTGATTGTCGAACTAAGTAAATTAACTGATATTCTGTCAAAACCTATTGATAAACTAACTGCTTTTGAAATGTGGTCTTTATTTTTTAAATTCGCGCCCGATCCCGTGCATAGAAACTTAATTAATGATATAATAAATAACAAGGAGGAAATTGGCATGGCTACAGCGATATTACGAGAAATAAGCAGAGACGAACACGAACGAGCCAGATATCGAAGTCGGCGAATGTATGAAACCGACAGGGAATCTGACAGGCTAACCTCCGAAGAAATAGGCGAAAATAGAGCAAACGAAAAATGGCAGGCTGTCGTTTCTGACAAGGAAGCAGAAATCGCGAAAATAATGGCAGAAAACGCTCGCTTAAAAGCCGAATTGGAAAACCGGTAGCTGCTACAATCTTCTTAAAATGTTATTTTATCCAATTCTCTATTTTAATATTTTTAATTCTGGCAAAATGATTTTCATTATTTGTAACCAGAATTAGACCATTTTTTATTGCAGAACAACCTATTAATAAATCAAAATCATCTATTAGATTTCCAGATTAAAAACCAGTTACTTCACGAATAAAACGTCTATCTGATCGAATTTCAGAAACTAATACATCTGTTGGCTTATCTGATAAAAAAGAACCATAAAGTTCATCTATCCATTTATTTTCAGAAATATTACAGTTTTTTATATCAAAATTTAAACTTTCAACCAATTTTACTTTGGATTCTTTGCTGAGACTACTTAATAATCCTAAATAATTTTCCAAAAAAGCTTCATTTTTTATAGCCATTTCCATACAATAAAACCTCTGTAATTTATTTTATCACATAAGATAAAAATTACAAGCGTTAATCCGCGGACAAAAACGGTAGCTGCTACCAAAAAACCATTTTACGGCACTACAATTATTTCGATTAATCTGCTGTAAGGAACACCGCCTTCAATTGCGAGTAATGAAATTATTTTGCTACTCGGCGTATGATCTGCCGCTTCAATATTAATGGAAGTTCCTGTACCTAAAAGCTGGGAGCCTAACCACCATTCAATATCTGTTAGAGCTGTGCCGGAAATAGTAAGAGTCGCGATATCGTTATTCGAAATAGAAATTGTCCCCAAAGTATTATTTACATTTGGCATTAGATTTTGAGGTGCAAACGTGATTATAATGCCGCCGCCGGATTGAACAGGATCGGCGATTACAAGCCGACCTGTAGCTTCATGAACAACTGCCTTGCCATCTTCATCTGCTCTAAAATATGCCGCTTGTGCCGTTGTCGCGCCGCTATTTACAATTATACCGCTTGCTGTAGCGGTTTGCACGCTAACATCCATGCCGTCGGCTGGTGGGTAATTCGTGTCAAGTATAATATATTTACCATCTCCAAGCTGCACGTTGTTAGCTGCATTACCTGCTGTGTTTGTGTTATTAATAATTTTAATGGTTCTGCCAAGTCTGAGTGTAGCCGCACCTGTACCGGCAGTAAAAGATATTCCACCCCCTGTGGCTGCTCTGTTATTACTAATTGTACCATTATATAAATTACATATACCGCCACTTGCGCCGAGAACAAATACACCTCCGCCGTTGTTTTGAGCGGTATTTGTATTTTGAACTCCCGCACCTGTTCCGCCAATAGCACCGCCCCACATATAAAAACCTCCGCCTGACACAGACACACCGCCTCCGTTTTCACTTGCGTCATTACCTGCTATAATAGCGGTGTCTTCTAAGATTTGAAATGATCCGCCATTAATAAATACGCCGCCGCCATTCATTGCTCTGTTTCGATTATTATCGATATTTGCCGCCGCTCCTATTCTACCGCCGTACATACTAAATACTCCGTTTGACATATACACACCGCCGCCATTATTTGCAGTATTCCCTTGTATTGTACCGCCGTACATATTAAAAGTTCCACTATTTAAAAACACAGCGCCGCCGTTTTCTGCTGTGTTGTTTTGAATACTAGAACCGTTCCTCATTACAAAAGAACCGCCATTAATCCTTACAAGAGAAGCGTTATTTGCGTTATGTCCATTTAAAATTAAACCTGCATCAAGAGTTAAAGTGCCGCTTGCGCCAACAGTAAACAGATTTCCAGTACCGGTTCGATTAATAAACAAAGGAGTTAGTACTTGTATGGTCAGGTTTGCGTTAATGTCCATATTTGTGTTTAGATCTACAGTTTGATTTAACAACAGAATATACGGTCCTGTAGCAGCGTTCATATTTGCATAATACACGGAGGCGGTAACATTGTTATCTGTTACTTCTTTAATCCTTCCAGGCGCGCTCCAACGAGCTGTTAAAGTTACATTGCCTGTAATATCCGTATCAAAATTAAACGGAGAATTATCAGTATCGTTTAAAAACCAACCGTCAAATTGATATTCTGTTGGCAAAGAACCTCGATATAAACCCGGTCCCAATGTGAAAGAAGGTTTTGCAGGTTCCAAAAGCGCGTTAACTTTTTCACCAAAAGATACATCTGATTCACCTTTATCAAATGGAGCAGAAGCGCCGTTATTATAAAGAAACGTAACCTTATATTGCAAACTGTTAAAAATATCATTATCAAAATTTTTAACTAAATGGCTTGTCATACCCTGATAGACATGAAGAGCTTCCCTGTGTACAAACGGCTGGTGATCGTCTCTTTCTAAAACAATTAAAACACGGTAATAACCGCTATTTAACTCAAGCGGATCGGCGATATTATTTAAATCGACATAGTTACCCGTTTCAATAAAATTTATTGTTCGCGCGGCGGAACCTTTGGCTGTGTCTATAGGTTGAATTGTAATTGACGCTTCCGTCAACCCCGAGGGTAATTCAATAGCCCATGTAAAAGAACCTGTTCCTACTCCGTCTAGTTCGAACGTAACAAAATCAATAGTAAGAGTAGTTGTCCCCGCAAATATTGATAAATCATCATCTTCAAAAAATAAAAAAGCCTGTGTTTTATTTGTGTCTCTAAAAGCGGTTACTGTAAAAATATATTCGCCTACAGGAACCGCGACTTTTTCGGTTGGATCGGTAAGATCAAAAGTTTCATCGTACGTCGATGTCTTACTATTAAAACGCAGTTCATACACCGCGATTTGGCTTTCCAAAGGAGTACCGGGTACAATATTACGCGCGGCGGAATCATTTAACCGCATGGAAAAATATCCGTATCCGGCGGGCGGCGGATTGTCTAAATCAAACGAATGAAACGGTTCATGACAGCTTACAAAAAAAAGAGAAACAATTAATACGGTAAAATAAATAATTTTTTTCATTAGTAATCCACCTCAAATGAAATTTCGCGGGTAATAAACTCCCCTTCATGTGTGATCAATTCAATCGTAATAATCTGTCTTCCTATTATATCATAAGGTCTTGAAGCGACTATATCACCTGTAACAAGTAAATTAAGAGTATGCGAAGTTGAAAGCTCCTGATCCAGACCGAAAATCCATGTAATACTGCTGTAAGCGCCATGATTGTCAACTAAAATCTGCGCTTCATTTTCTCCGGTACTTCCTCTGCTTCGATAAAGAACCAAATTGGAATCTATCACAACGTCTACCGGAGTAACGCTTATATTTGCGGGAAGGTTAAATGTTAAACCGGGATTTTGCAAAATTATAATTGACGTAACTGCTTTGACGGTTACACCGTTTACAGTACCGGTTGCTATAAGCGTAATATTCATTCCCACGTCCGAAGACACAGGAATGTATGTATTAGCTATTGATAATATTAGGGCAGAGGATGTACGTATCCATTCATAAGAAGTTGGTGTCCAACCCAATATCGAATAATCGGCTGTAAGGGTTTGTCCCATAACAGGGTTTCCACTGATTTGTAAAATTCCATCCCATCCACCCGGAATACCTGGTGTAATAGATCTCATTTCATGCGTTGAATCGGATGTAAGAGTTCGCATTTTTCTTGGAGAACTCATATGATAAGCGGCATGACCTTGAGCTATTTCCTGAGTAATCATTGTTGCTGTATTCGCATCGGTACCGCCGTCACTGCCGTAAATAACTCCTCCGTCTTTTGTAAAAGTACCATTGCCTAATACATACACACCGCCGCCTGTACTAGCGGTATTTCTACTAATAGTTCCGTCTGTCATAGTAAATATTCCAGCGACAGATACGCCGCCGCCGCTAGTGGCAGAATTTTCTCTTATTGTACCGCCATTCAATGAAAAACTTCCGCTTTGTACATAAACACCGCCGCCAAGCAAACCGCTAGATGTATTTCCAGTAATAACCGAACCACTATTCATAATAAAATTCCCGCCGTTTACATGCACCAAAGCGGCATTATTATTGTTTATCCCCTGTAAGGTGACATTGTTTTCAAGTGATAGAGCTATGCCGCTATTAACAGTAAAAAGACTACCTGGCTCTAAAAGTTGTATTGTTACAGGTGTTGCAGCAGACAATATAATTTCAGTGCCTGTAGGTAATGTATAAGGCGCTAAAGTTTGATTTGTTGTAATGGTTACCGTATAAGGCAATGGATGTAGAGTAATACTATTCAACGCTGCTTCTAAATCTACATGCCATGTTGTATCGCCGAATAATCTAGTGACAGAAACAGTGTTGTTGTTGGTCACTTCCTGTAATCGACCTGCGCCGCCTACAAGATTTATTTTATAATTTTTAGTTGGAGCCGTGTTACCTGTAATTTGTTGTGTATCAACACCAGATATAAAATAATTGAGAGTAAACTTAAAAATTATCGGATCATTTACAGTTCCTGTTAATATATCTGTTTCATTCCAGAAATCGATAGTTTGGTTTAAAGTGCCTGTTGTTCCTTGTAAAATAATGATACCGTTAGCGGCACTATTTCCATTCCATGTATTAGTAATATTTATACTCGAGTAAACAGACAAATCAGTACTTAAAACAATACTACTAAACGAAGCGTTACTTCCGTCTAATATAATATTCGCAGTTGGCGATAAATTAATTAAAGCGGTTGTGTTAATATTATTACCAAGAGTAATAGTACCGCCAATTACAACAATTTGATTTCCAAAGTTTCTTAATGAACCAATCCCCTGTAATGTTAAATTAGCGTTTGCAATTGTATAATTTCCCGATCCGGTATGATTCTCGTTTAATAACAGGAAATAATTACCTGCTGTAGCATTCGCGTTCACATAATTTATCGCTTTTTCTACATCGTTAGCGCCGCTTTGTGTCGATACGTCAATGAAACCAGCCCCGCCATCCCATTTCGCATATACATTCATGTCGCCGCGAATTTGTGAATTTTCGAACCACTGATCTGTGCAAGCAGCGTCTTTAAACCATCCGGCAAAAGTAAAACCGGGTGTAGCGGGAGGTGTTCCAAGATATAAATACGCGTCTGCTGTTTTTGGTGTAAAACCTGATGGTATTCTGCTAGCAGGAGGAGGATCATAATCTGTATCAACTGCGTTACCGTGCAAGACAGACAAAGGCACGTTCGGCTCTCCGTTATTTAAAATAAAAGTTACGGTATGAATCATTTTAGAAAAATCAGCGATTGGAAAATCTTTTTCATAATGGCTTGTCATATTAGCGTGCACTTGCAATAGTTCATGCCAGATAATCATTTGTCCGCCGGGTCTTTCAAAAGTAAAAGTTACATTATAAAGACCTGCATATAAATCCGCGCTGCCTCTTATTTCAATATTAGAACCTGAAGGGGTAAAATTAAATGACGCATTATGTTTAGGAGTACCCGAAGCTGAAATAGGAGAAATTTCTATTTTTACGGAATTTTCAATTACATCACTTGGAACTGTAACTTCCCATGTAAACGAGCCTTCCATGTGGTTGGATTCAAAAAACACGGGTCTTAAACTTACATTGCCAAGATTATTATGTCCAACGCTAATTACTATTTCTCCATTATTTTCCTCATAAGTGCCCTGCGCCGCAAGTATGTCGTTGGGAGTACCTGTGTAATACGCTTTTACATCAAGTTTGTAAGTTCCGGGTTCAAGAATAATCGAATGTGATAATAAAAACGGTTTTGTAGTTAAAGACAGTGTATAACTATTTGCGGGATTAGAAGTATTGGTAAAAATAATATCGATTTTATCAAAGTTATTAATATTCATCGAAGCCGCATTAGGCAAAATCGTACGAGCCGTTGACAGGTTTAAAGTAAAAGCTCCCTTCCCCTGCGGAATTACCAACTCCTCATAAAAAAGGTCAAAAGGCTCGGGGCATGATACAATTAAAATTGTTAACAAAGTTAAGAGTGTAAATATAATTTTATTCTTTAACATCTTCGGCTCCTCCGATCTCGCAAATAATCGCGGCAATTTCATCCGGTGACGGAAGTAAAGAACGCATTTCTTCAGGCAGATTTTCATAAAATGAATATGTAGCTACTCCAATCGGTTTATTCGTAGTTTTTAATGTATATTCAACTTTTGTTCTATTTTTATTCTTGCAGATAATAATGCCAATTGACGGATTTTCATCAGGTAATTTTTTTGTTTCATCAAGAGCGGTTAAATAAAACTGCATTTTCCCCGCGTATTCAGGTATAAAATCTCCAATCTTTAAATCTATTGCTATCAAACAGCGCAAACGTCTGTGATATAAAAGCAGATCGATATAGTAATCATCATCGGCAACATCAAGATGATATTGATTTCCAATAAAACTAAAATCACCACCCATTTCCAATAAAAAAGCCCGAATATTATTTAAAATATTTGCTTCTAATTCCGCTTCACTATGTTTAATACCCATTTCAAGGAAATCAAAATTATAATCATCTTTAACAGCAAGTTTAGCTTGAAGCCTGTATTCTTCCGGCACAGTTTCATCAAAATTAGTCTGATTAGTCAGGTATTTTTCGAAAGCCTTATTTTCGATATTATTAATCAATACATTTTTTGTCCAACCGTAGAGTTTTGTCATTTTGATATAAAACTGGCGTTCCTGCGAATCCTTGCATTTTTCGGTTATTACACAAATCTTTGACCAGCTGATTTGTTCAATTAAAGTTGGCACTTTATCATTTATAGAAGTTTCATCTAATTGTGCCACCATTGGTGGCACAATTGCCTGTGAAAACTCTACAAAAAATGTTTTCATTCTCCATAGATTTCTTTTCGAAAACCCTTGAACCCCGGGAAACTCTTTTTGTAATTCTTTCGCTAAAACACCCACAACTGATTCACCCCAGCCTTTTTCACGCTGCTGCCTGTCAATTTCTTCACCAATTTTCCAATAAAGTTGAATTAACTCGGTATTAACACGTTTCATAGCTTCATATTGATGACTATAAATGAGGTTTTTTATCTCTTTTATAAATGAGCTATAAAGCGTCAATCCGTTTTCCACTTCCCCAAACTCCTATTCCGTTATCGTAAACGGTATATTAATCCTAAATTCCACGCCGTCTTTTTCAATTGATAATTGAACAGAGCGCCCTCCCCCAACAGGAAGGAACAATAAACCAGGATATCTAGTTGAATCAAAAATGAATTCAACTTCGTCGTCTTCAACAATGTCCGGATCCAATCCAACCCCGGCAATAACCCATACGATAGTGGTTGTATCAAAACCTGCATTAGTTAATGCAGTCAAATTAAGATCGATTGACGGATTGATTGAATTGTCGCGGTTCCATGTTATCGGAGGCGGGTTAAAATCAATGTCTTCTATATCACCGGGAGTAAGTGTCAAACCCGCTGAATTGTTGTTACCACTGCTGATGGGGTTAAAAACAACAGAACTAAAGTCCCCCGCAAAATGAGTTTGAATTTCCGGATATATATGTAAAGCCCGTCTGTCCACATACTCTTGGTGGTTGTTATCTCTTTTAAATTTGATGATTACACGGTAATAACCGGAAGGCAAAGGAAGCCAATCCGCTTCGGCTGTTTTATTTAAATCGCCAGGCGAAGTAATAAAATTATACGACTGAACAACAGCTCCTGTATTCGCGTTTTGTATTTCCATTGTCGCTTCTGTTAAACTACCTGCTGGTCGTGTTATTAACCAGGAAAAAAAGCCGTCATCCGTTCCGTTCATAACTAATGGCAGTAAAGTAACATCAAAAGGAGAATTCGTCCCTGCCGAAATTGTTACAGAATTAGGAGCGCTTACATAATGTAAAAAAGGAACTTGTAAATCATCGTCCTTGTAAGCGGTTACGGTTAATGTATAAGTGCCTACAGGAACCGCGATAAATATTGAAGTACCAGGATCGTAAATATAAATAAACACAGAACCAAAATTTAATTCTAACACCGCGATTTCATTTATAAGTCCATTCAAATAGGTTTGTTGCGGCGCGATTATGTTACGCGCGCCAGAATTATTTAAAGACATGGAAAAATATCCATATCCTTCCGGCAGAGTATCATTTAAAAATGGATCAATAGGATCAATACAACCTGTTAATAATAAAGAGATTATAAAAATAATTAAAAAAACGTTTTTCATCTTTTTCCTTTAATCCATTGAATTAAACTTAATCCGGTATATAAAACCTGATCGCGTCAAATGTCAGAATAATATTATGTCTAAAAAAACCAAGAGAATCCAAAGGGTCATATATCATATTGATATCAGCATCCCCTTCCAAAAAATGATAACTGGAAGTAGAAATCGATCCTACTCTGATAAACGATGCCTGCGTGCCTGCGGGTATATTACTTCTGTTTGGAGATGTTGTAATACGCTGAATAATCTGCGCTCTTTCGTTACTTTCCAGTAATTCCAGTCCGATATTTATTACATCTTCCAGCGCGTTATTTGACCCATTGGTCTGACCATCTTGTCTGCGGATAGTTACCCACCAATTCCTGTTTGTCGTACTGCCGAAATACATTTCTCTTGCTTTTATTAACTGCTCAAGTGTCAGGTTTTGTCCGACTCTTGTTTCCGCGATACCCAATAATACCCTAAACGCGCAAGCGCCGTCATTATTATTAAAAGCTTCACGCATGGAAATTCTTTCGGTGCCGTGTTCGGTTCCATATATAGAAAAGAAAAGAGAAAAAATTAAAATAAACATTGTTAATAATTTCTTTATTAACATATAATTTCTCCTCCTAATCTGCCACAATAAATTCAATATTGTGTGTTATAAAAACACCGCCTGGAGTCGTCCAAACTTCTACTGTTATAATTTGCGGACCAATTATGTCATAAGGTTCTGAAGGAGTAGTACTAACTGATAAAGTTAATCTTTCTCCATATATTCCTGATACCGATGTTAATTCTGTAGTGCCAAAAAGCCATCGTATATTAGGATGAGTACTAGAGTTATTAATATTTGAATAAGCGGTAGCGTTAGTAATATCAATATTGACTGTATCATTATTGCTTCTTGAAAGAGTAATACCTGAATTAGTATTATCCGGCACTGTAACAGAAGGAAGCGCGACTGTAAAATTAAAACCGGAACTATCCCAGCCACCCGCGGCTCCGGGAAAATTTGAATTCATTGATTCACTATCAATTGCGGTATTGGTTCTTGTTTTGGCAGGAGTACTCGCATGGTAAGCGGCATGTCCCATGGCGTCGTTTCCAGCTTTATTACCATAGGGAACATTGCCATGAATATAACCTCCGGTATTGGCTTTTGTAAAGTCTCCATATTCTTCTACAAATACACCGCCGCCACGATTAACTGCTTCATTATTGCTTATTTGTCCATCGTTCATTATAAATATAGCGGAATCACCTACATACACACCGCCGCCGTCATTATTCGCTGTACTTTGATTTATCGCTCCGCCGTTCATAATGAAAGTTCCATTTCCATCTATATATACACTGCCGCCATAATCAGCTGTATTAATACCAATACCGCTGTTGCCCGTCAATGTGAAAGATGAATGTTGACCCACAAAAACTCCGCCACCCCTTTCAGCGTTATTCCAATTTATTGTACCACCCTTCATTTCAAACTCTGCAATTTGAGTATTTGAATTACCCATTAAGGACACAGCTCCACCGTCAACAGCTTTATTTTCACCAATCCATGAATTTACATCTTCCATAATTAATTTACCACCCCCGTTAACTCTTATAAGAGAAGCATTATTTGTATTATGTCCTACAATAACTAAACCATTATCAATAGTTAAAGTACCTCCATTTTCAATAATAAACATACTTCCATTATTGGAAAGTAATATCACAACAGCAACATTTGCAGGGCCGTTTGCAATCAATGTAACGTTTTTGTTAATATAATTGCCGGAATTAAGATAAATAAAATAATCTTGGTTCAGATTTGGGTTATGAATTGTAACAACATGGTCTCCGTCTGTAATATAAGTGTGATTTAACGCGGCTTGAAGATTGATAAAACCTTCGGTCGTTGACGGATTTGAACCTTCAGTAGTAGTAACATAAACTGTAATTTGCGGCAATTGGCTAAAATGCTCATTTGTAAAAGTAAAAGGAAAATGACTTAGCAGGTTTTCGTACACATGTAAAACTTCAAGGCGCTCTATTGTCGTATAATCATTGCCTCTTGATAATTCAAATACAACATCATAATAACCAACGTCAAGCAAAACAGAACTGATTCTGCTGGAAGGGTTTGTGATAAAATTATAAGGTATTTCCTGTGAATTAATTTGGTTTAAAGAACTGTCCAAAGGTATTATTCTCATTGTCGCAACGGTTACGTTAGCGGGAAAACTAATGTTCCAGCTGAATGTACCCTGCGAACCTGAGCCAATGTCAATGATAGCGTTAAGGGAAACAGTCCTGTCTACTCCAGCTCCCACGGCGATATTAATTCCTGTTTCTTTTCCTTTAAGTAGTAGTACATTGTTAATATAACCTTCTATTTCTACATCATATGAACCAAAAGGAAGATAAAAAGTACTGGCGGAAAGGTTTGTACGATCTCCTCTTAGTACTTCATCACTTGTTCCCGCTGTAAAAAAGATAACTGTATATCTATTTGGGGACGGCGTAGGCGGTTTAATTGTACGGCTATTTTCATCCGCAATTATTAATCTTACATAACCCATTCCGTCAGATTGTGTTATATCCAAAGGTTCTAAACAGGTATAAAAAGACAATGAACAAAATATTAATAAAAGAGAAAAAATAAAACTATTGTTTACCAATTTATTCTCCATATTTTAATCCGCCACCGTAAAAGTAAGTGTCACATTTTCCGGCACTCCGTCTTTTACAACTCTTATTGTAAGAAACTTGGTTCCATCCAAATTATATTCAGGACTTGCCGCGTTTATTGTATAAGATGCACCTGTAGCAAGCACGACTCCGTTGTATATCCATTGAACACCACCATTAAAATCAGTAAAGTTCCCTATTGTTAATTGAATTGAAGGATTACTTGTTCGGGAAATATTAATTGTTCCCGATGGGGTTAAAGTTATGTCGTATCCTATTGGATTTATATTTATTAAAATACCCGCGGTATTAAATAAAACTCCGTTACTCGCGGGGCTAATAGCTCCGGTTAAATAAACAGAATTAGCTTTAGAGCGGGCGTACACATAATATGTTGTACCTGCGGTAAGACCGGTAAACACATTACTGTCCTGCCATGTATTTAAATCATTTCCATTTGTTATGTTATTAGCCGTACTGATCGCGTATTCAATGGTCTGCCCTGTTGCTGTAACAAGAGAAAGAGAAGAAGCGTTAGTAACTGTAATAGTAGAAGGCGTGGATGAAGAAGCGTTAACTTCAATTACAGGAATGCCGCTAACCGCTGAACCAACACCCATAACCGTAAAACTTACATTCGCCGTTGCTGTAATTGTACTTCCGTTAGTTACGGTAATCACCGCGGTATATGTTCCGGCAGCAAGACCATCGTTTACAGAAACTGTAAATGTATCAAAGTCGCCTACATCAAGATTTAACGGATCAGGCAACCCTGTTAAATCCATATTAAATGAACCGGCATTCGCTCCGGTAAGTGTTATGGTTAAATCACCGGTTTCAAAATTACCTGTGTTGGTAACAGTTACCGGAATTGGCGTTATAGGACTATATCCAACAGTTTCGATTCCAAAATTGACAGGGGATATAGAAATTCTGTAACTGCTCCACTTCGCGAACAGTGTCAAACTTCTAGCGGGGATAGCGTCAAAATTCCAAACATCGCCGTTTTCATCAAACCAGCCTTCAAAAGTTGAGTTTGCTTTTGCCGGGTTAGCCGGGCGTGTAATTTTTTCTCTTTGCAGAAGTTTTTGATCGGGGATTTTTGTTCCGCCGTCGCTGTCGAACGAAATAATTTTTATTCCCCAAACATCTTCCATCCAGGGATTCGAACACGAATTTAAAAACGAAAATAAAAGTAAAATAATGATATTAAAAAATAAAAGTTGTTTCATCAAAATCTTACTCCGGATGAAACACTGACTCCGAAAATATACGGAAACCCTGTCCGAATTGACGGCTCAACAAAAAAGTTATCATAAAAAATAAAACGCCAGCCAAAACAAAAACCTACGCTTATAATTCCATAATCGGATGGAATCTTTAAACCGTCACGGTTAAAAAAAACAGGTCCGCCAAGCAGCTGAAGGTAAGGACCGGAATGTTCATCTATTCCGCTAAGGTACAATCGCAGTAAAAAACTCAGTTCCAAAGTGTCGATATTTTCATCATTAAATAAAAGTGATAATTTAACACCCAAAGATAAACCTGAACCATAACCAAACGAAAGGCTTCCGCCGATAGCCGGATAAGCTGTACTGTAAAAGGAAGTTTCCGCGCCAACGCAGACCCAAATATCCTCCCAATCAGCTTTATTTTCTTCTTCCGCGAAAATGGCAGAAACGGGAAATAATAAAATTATTATCATCCAAAAAGGACGAAATACGGACATATTATCATTATATATGGAATAAAGTTTAAATTCTAGCGTTCGTTACGGTTAGGTTTTTACGTGAGGCACTACGGTTCAAAAGGTGCCTGTCACCATTTTGCTGTAGAGGTTAATTGTCTATATGCCTGTTCGGCAAGTCCGAAGCCGGCGTTTTTGGTAAAATCTTTGGCGTATTCGTCGTAAAGCATGTCTTCGTACATTTTGCCGGCAAAACCTTCATCTATAAGCCCGGATTTTTGTATGGTATTCCTCATGCCGGTTAACAGGTTTTTTACAAGGAAAGTTTCCAGCTCCAGGCAAAGTTGATACAACTTGTCGTTTTTATCGATATCGCTCTGACCGGGGCGGATATCCGCTTGTTTTTCCATAGAAGAAGTCCGTCTTAATAAATCTTCAAAACTTTGCGAAGTTGGAACAACAGAAGAAGAAGACATGCGAACATTTTCCAATTGCATCGAACTTAAAGCGGCTATATCCATTTAATTACCTCTTTAGCGTAGTCGCTGTGCCAAGCATATTATCGCTTGTTTGTATTGTGCGCGAGTTAAACTCATAAGCGCGCTGAGCGATAATCAGATTGACCATTTCCTGTACGATAGCTACGTTAGACATTTCCAAAAATTTATGATAAAGAATTCCCATTCCTTCGAATCCCGGAATTCCCGGTATTGGATCGCCGGAAGCCTGTGATACTTTAAACACATTATCGCCGACCGCGGAAAGACCTACAGGGTTAGCGAAACGGTAAAGCTCGAGCTGCCCGACATCAACTTCTACTAAATCGTCGCCTTGTGGAACTTTAACGCTGACACGTCCGTTCCTGGTAATATTAATTGAATCCGGTAAAAAATTTTCCGGCATTATAATATCAGGTAAAAGCCAGTAACCATTGCTTGTTACCATGCGCCCTTCATTATCAACTTGAAAGTTTCCATTACGCGTATACGCCAAAGAGCCGTCGTACATCTGCACCCTAAAAAAGCCGTCGCCAAAAATCGCCAAATCTGTCGCGACATCAGTTTGCTGAGGAGAACCTTGCGTAAAAACCCTTTGGGTATCCGCGAGTTTAACGCCGTGACCCATTTGAATTCCAACAGGAACTACAGTATCTTCTGTCGCGGGTGTTCCCGCGGTTCTTACAGTTTGATATAAAAGATCTTCAAAATCCGCGCGCTGTTTTTTGTAACCGTGTGTATTAACGTTCGCGAGGTTATTGGAAATTACATCGATATTAGCCTGCTGCCCAATCATGCCGGACGCGCCGGTCCATAAACTTCTTACCATCTATTACTCCTAACTACCCAAATTTCGCGACTTGATTTATTAATGTGCCCAGCATCGCTTCTTCTGTCTGGATCACTTTCTGATTCGCTTCGTAAGCGCGGTTTACTTCGATCATTTGAACCATCTCGACTACAGGATCAACATTCGACGCTTCAATAAAACCCTGCATAACTTTTGGACGATCCAGATCCATCATGATATAAGCCGGACCTGATTCTTCTGTCGCCAAATAAAGACTGGAACCCTGTTTTTTTAAATATCTTTCAAGCTCGAACTCTACAATCTTCAAAACATCCAGAATGACAGGTTCTTCCCAAAGATTCGCTTCTCTTCCTACCATTGAATTGGGATCATCATCCTGATAGGCTGCGTTAACCCATACTCTGCCTTCGGGATCAACTCTAAAATTATTTGCCTTTATATTGATAGGACCATTTTCGCCAAGTACCGGGAAACCTTCTTTTGTTAATAAAAGCCCCTCTTTTCCAAGTATAAACGAACCGTTTCTTGTATAACGTTCACCGTAGGGAGTGGAAACCGCGAAAAAACCCTTGCCATCGAGCATAAGGTCAAAATCGCTTGATGTTTCTTTGGGAGCGCCTTGCGTAAAAGTGGTAAATAACTCGTTTAATTCAACGCCTGTTCCAAGTCTTCCTATTATGGGAGCCGCGTCCGCGGAGCCAAACGGATGTAGATAAACCCCATCGTCTTCCGTTCGCCTTAATAACATTTCCGGAAAAGCCTTAAAAGAAGCAACTTCTCGTTTATACGCGTCAGTATTTACGTTCGCCAGATTATTAGCGACAGAATCAAGCCGCCACTGCTGCGCCCTCATTCCGCTGGCGCCGGTATACCATCCTCTAATCATAATTCATTATCGGCGTATTTTTTAAGGAAATTTAGTGACTGTCACCTTTCCAGGTTTGGTACCCAATCGCCTCCGCGGCAGTTTTTTAAATAATTAAGAGCGTGAACCTGCCCTACATATTCAAGATCATCTTTATAAACAGGATCATGCCAGCCTTCGATTTCAATGCTGCCTTTAAATCCTGACATTCTGAGTATCGAAATTATATCTGTCCAGTTACTGTCGCCAAATCCGGGGGTACGATGCCAGGCAAACGGCTCGCTGCCTATAATTCCATTTTCTTTGATAACATCCCAGGCAATTGTTGCATCTTTACCGTGTACGGCAAATATTTTTTTTGCCCATTTTCGCAATTGCGGTATTGGGTCTATAAGCTGAATCATTTGATGACAAGGTTCCCATTGTAAACCAAGATTATCGAAAGGAACCGCTTCAAACATCATTTCCCACGCTTTTGGAGAAATCGCGATATTCCAGTCGCCGCTTTTCCAACTGCCTTCCATTGCGCAATTTTCAAAAGCTAATCTTATATTTTTTTCTTTTGCGAGTGCGGCAAGCGGCGTGAATACTTCTTTAAACTTTGGAATGGAATCTTCTAAAGGTTTTCCTGTAATTCGCCCTGTAAAACCCGCGACAATATCCGTACCAAAAAGATGAGCCGCGTTAATTAATTTTTCCCAGCTGGTTCTAGTAGAGATATTCATTTGCGAATCCATTAAAGGATTTCCATAAATGCCAACACTGGAAATTCCGCAATTTGTATCTTTTAATATATTTTTTACATCATTTGCTAGTTTTTCTAAATCGCAATCACCTGTAGTTTCCCAAAATGTAATGGAAAATGTTTCAAACCCATGTTCTATAAGTTTGGGCATTACCTTTTTTACATTACCCGCATTAATTAATGTACCAATTTTTATTTCATGCATTTTTAACCTCCAAATATTTTAATTATGACTAAACAATCCAATACCCAATAAATACAATTCACCATTCCATAATAGAGGATAATAACTTATTGTGGCATATTGCCCGTTAATATTTTGCTCCAGCTGCGAATGTACAAAAAACCAGTAAGATTTATCTTCGTGATATACGCGGACTTTCTTTTTAAAATTTTCCAAAAAACCCGGAGAAATACCGCCAAATGCGGTAAAGTAATTTAAAATGTTACGATCGGATTCATTTAATTCGGCAAACTCGTTATCAAATTTTATTATCGATCTTATATTATAATACCTTGCGCTCACTACGCTAGAATTTCTTTGCGAATCAGGTTCATAAAATTCATATAATGCATTTTCAATATAATTTAAATTATAAAATTGAAAATCATTCATACCCTGCGGATAATCTATAACATCAATTACATCTTCATCAATAAACCAAATTGTTCTATAAACAATTCTGTTTTGACCCATCATCTCAATAGCTCTGTTAAAATAATGCATTTTTCTGTGTTCTTCAGAATAAAACATTTCATATCCAATTATATTACCTTCAATAAAATAATTAACTTGTTCGAGTAATCCCGATTTTTTTGTAAATGTTTCAGTAAAAATAATAACCGCTTTTACTAAATTATTATTATTATCATAATATTCAAAAACCCTTAACCAATCGGGATTTTCAAGAAGATTATCATTATTAATTACAGTTGTAATTCCGCCAAATTCATTGATTTCTTCAATAATATTTCCAAAACTGGAAAATAGGCAAATTACCAGAATAATAAAAAGACATTTATAAGCGATTTTAATCTTTTTCATTAATTATATATATCACAATAATTTAGAATTTTCAATTATTGCAAACAACTTTATTTCTGCCGGCGTCCTTCGCGGCGTATAGCGCTTTGTCGGCGTTTGAAATAAAAGCGTTTACCGAACAGTTTTGTGTAGGTATGATTGAATTCACGCCGACGCTTATTGTGATCTTTATTCGCGAATTGTCGATGCTTGGTATAAGTGTATTTTCTACTTCTATTCGGATTTTTTCGGCAATTTCAATAGCGCCTTCCTGCGAAGTGTTCGGCAGAATCGCGACAAATTCTTCGCCGCCCCAGCGCGCGACAAAATCCCCGGGACGTTTTAAATTATTTCTAAATATTTCCGCGGTTTTTTGCAAAACAATATCACCCTGTAAATGTCCGCAATCATCGTTGATATTTTTAAACTTGTCCAAATCCATCATCAACATGCTGATATGTGTCTGTTCTCTTATCGCCTGCTTCCATTCCATTTTAAGCCGTTCGTCCAAACTGCGCCTGTTAGGTAAATTAGTCAGCTGATCTACCAAACTTAAATGTTCAATCGTACGCAATTGAGTTACAATCTGCATTTGGTTGCGAACTCTTAATTTTACAACTATGGGGCTAAAAGGTTTTGTAATATAATCCGCCGCGTCAAGTGATAAACCTTTTTCTTCATCTTCATCCGAACAAAGCCCTGTAATAAAAATGACAGGTGTTTTATTTAATTCATCAGTTCTTTTTAATTCAGAAAGTGTTTGAAAGCCGTCCATTTCCGGCATTATTATATCCAGTAAAATAATGTCAGGTTTTAATTCTTTCGCTTTCGCGATCGCGTCAATACCGTTTTTAGCGGTATAAATTACATAATCTTTATCAAGAATACTGGTTAATACCTTTAAATTCGCGCTTTCATCATCAACAATGAGTAGAGAGTTTTCCTTTACACTCATAAAACGTTACACCATCCTTTATGTTATTACCTTACTCGAAGAAAATTCATTTAAAACTATATTTAATTCAGTTTTTAAAATTCTTAATTGTTCTTCTGTTACCTGATTTTTCCCGTCGTTTAATTTACTTTCTATCGCCGCGGCGGTTTTTTGTAAAATAATTTTTCCAATCAAACCCGCGTTTGTTTTTAATGTACGCGCCAGTTTTTTCGCGCCGGTAATATCGCCGTTTTCCAACGCTCCGATAATTTTTTCATAAATATCAAAATTACCCTTAATAAATTCATCCTGAAGTTCTTTTTGCGATTCCCAATCTGATTTTACAGGAATATTGTCATTTGTAATACTTAACGGGGTAAAATACTTCATTAAACAACGCCATAATTCCTGGCTGGTAAAAGGCTTTCCAACACAGTCAAACATTCCGCTTTTTTTGTATATTTCCCTGTCGTTATACATAATATTCGCGGTCATTGCAACAATTGGAATTCCTGTATTAAGTTCGGATATTTTTGAAGCCGCTTCAAGACCGTCCATTTCCGGCATATGTATATCCATGAATATTAAATCAAACTGCTGTTTGCCAATCCGGTTTTTTACCATTTCATAACCTATTCTGCCATTATCCGCGACAACTGTTTTAAAACCAATTCTATTCAGGCTTTCGCAAATAACCTGCTGATTAATTGTATTGTCTTCGCATAATAGAATTTCTCCCTTAAATACAGGTTTTTCAAGTTCTTCTATCACGAATTTTTTATCCAGCAGTTCATAATCGTTAGATTCTATCGTATCAAACACAAGCTCAAAACTGAATCTGCTTCCAATGCCTGGCGTGCTTTCAATAAAAAGTTTACCATTCATCAATTCTACAATTTTTTTTGTAATCGCTAAACCCAGCCCTGTACCGCTGAACTCGCGTTTTCTTCCTGTTTCCGCGTTAACATATGGCTTAAAAAGATTATTAATTTGATCCTTTGTCATGCCGATACCGGAATCTTTTACTTCAAACATGATAGTAATTGTTTTATCAGTTGTTTCTTTTAATACAGCATGCAATTTTACCATGCCGGTATTTGTAAATTTAACAGCGTTGGATAAAAGGTTTACAAGAACCTGACGCAGTCTTACAGTATCACCTAACGGTCTTTTACCCAGGCTTGGTTCAACATAAAAATATAAAGTTAATCCTTTTTCAATAGCCTTAGGCAAAATTAAAGTACGGCAGCTGATAAATAATTCATGCATATCAAAAGGAATGTTTTTTATTTCCAATAAACCGGATTCAACTTTTGTAATATCAAGCATATCGTTTATAATTTGCAAGAGCCACTGTGAATTAATTTTTATTTTATTAAGATAATCCCTGTTTTTAAGGGAAATTTCACCGTCAAGCGCCAATTCGGAAAAACCTAAAATACTGTTCATCGGCGTTCTAATTTCATGGCTTATCATCGCGAGAAAATCCGATTTTGAATCGGACATAGCTTCAGCTTTTTTCCGCAGTCTGTCCGCTTCGTTAAACTTTCTTTTTAAAACAGCCGCGGCAATCAAAATAACAGTTATATTAATTATGAATATTAAAATTCCAATTATTAATTTACCATTAACAAAATTTTCAAACATATATTAACCTTTTAATTTTTAACGGTGCCGGGCAGCATCCATTCTTTAAGAATTTCGTCCAATTCATGCAGACCGATAGGTTTGGAAACAAAACCGTTAAACCCGTTATCCAAAAACATTTCCTTAACACCGGAAACGGCGTTTGCGGTAAGCGCGATTATCGGAAGTTTGTCATACCCCAATCTTCTGATTTCTTTTGTAGTTTCAATTCCATCCATTAAAGGCATTATATGATCCATAAAGATAATATCGTAATTAACTTTTTTAATACTTTCGATTGCTTCGGCTCCGCTGGACGCAAGATCAATTTCCAAACCATAAGGTAAAAGCATTTCCTTCGCTACATAAAGATTAATATCCACATCATCTACTATTAAAACTTTTCCGGGACGTATATGTTCGCGCACAATATGTGTCTTTTTGGTTTTTTCGCCTATATTTGAACGGAACTCATGCAATTTTTCCGCCGTTTCCTTTCCAATCGCGGCGGCTCCCATACTGCCCTGCGGCAATCTGACAGTAAATAAAGAACCCTTACCCGGCTCGCTTTGAGCGTGAATATCGCCGTTCATCATATTTATCAAATTATGAAGGATACTCATTCCCAAACCTGTACCTTCAATATCTTTATTTGATTCCAGATTAAAACGTGAATATTCATCAAATAATTTACTAACTTGCTCTTCTGTCATTCCCTGCCCGGTATCCCGGACATTTATAATGAGCGTTACGGGATTTTGAATATTTTTTAACGAAGATGGATTATGATGATTCTCGAACAAAACAGCGTCAGCGTAGGAAATTGAAAGCTCTACTTCTCCCGAAGATGTATATTTAAAAGCGTTGGATAAAAGATTGTTTAAAATTTGTTTAATGCGGATTTCATCCCCAATAAGCGACGAAGGAACATTTTCATCAACATTTAAAATAAATTCGATGGGTTTATTTTCATATTTGGTAAGATTTAAAAATACCGTATCATTGATCATTTGCGCCACATTGTATTTTACATAAAGCAGTTCAAGTTTCCCCGCTTCGATTTTTGACATATCAAGGATGTCATTGATAATACCTAGTAATAAATCGCCGGAATTAAAAATCTTGGTATACGAATCTTTTACTTCCTGTGAATGTGTTTCGTTTTGCAGTTGAATCGCGGAAATCCCTAAAATCGCGTTTAGAGGGGTGCGAATCTCGTGGCTCATTTTAGCTAAAAACGCGGATTTACTGCGATTTGCCGATTCCGCGGCGACAACTGCCGACTTTAACTGGATTTGATTGCGCACCCTTAATTTTACAATCGACGCGCTGAAAGGTTTAGTTATATAATCTGCGGCTTCTAAAGCCAGTCCTTTTTCTTCATGTTCTTCGCTGTCCAGCCCCGTAATAAAAATAACAGGTATCTTTTGAAGTTCTTTACAGGCTTTAATTTCCGCTAATGTCTGGTACCCGTCCATTTCGGGCATAAGTATATCCAATAAAATTAAATCCGGCGAATAGGCTTGAGCTTTTTCGATAGCGCTTCTGCCGTTTGTCGCTGTGATAATCGAATATTCCGAGCTTAGAATATTTGTCAAAACCTTCAGATTTAACTTTTCATCGTCAACTATCAGTAACTTATTTTTATTCAACTCATCCATTTCATTAATATTCTACAATATAATGTAACTTTTGGCGATAGTTCGGAAAATAATTCAAAACGGTGACAGGCACCATTTTTTTGGCATTTGGCATAAAAAAAACCCGGCATACGCCGGGCTTTTATAAAAAAATATTTTTCTATAAGTGCCGAAACCCTAAATTATAATGCTGGGCTGGCTGCCGGAGCTTTTTTCGCTGCCGGTTTTTTTGCGGCTGGTTTTTTCGCCGCTGGTTTTTTTGCCGCGGTTTTTTTCTTGGCTGCCGGTTTCTTTACAGCTTTTTTCGCTGTAGTTTTTTTCGCGCCAACTTTTTTCTTCGCTGCTGGTTTCTTTACAGCTTTTTTCGCTGTAGTTTTTTTCGCGCCGACTTTTTTCTTCGCTGCTGGTTTCTTTACAGCTTTTTTAACGCCGGTTTTCTTCGCTCCAGCTTTTTTCGCGGCTGGTTTCTTTGCGGCTTTTTTCGCCGCGGGTTTCTTTGCAACAGTTGCTGCCATCTTCTTATCCCCCTTAGAAGGTTTTTTACTGCCCTTCACCTTGGCAGTGGCGGGTTTCCCAGTCTTCGCTGTGTCCCCTCCCTTTATGTTCTTTCCGGTGTTTTTGATAACAGCCTGCGCTCCGGCAAGGCGTGCTAACGGTACCCGGAAGGGTGAACATGATACATAGCTAAATCCGGCTCTATAACAGAATTCTATAGAA